>JBEGUT010000013.1:0-20339 GCA_041178745.1 Planctomycetota bacterium
ATTGAACCTGCTGCGAAACACGACCATGGCAATCGTTTCAAGATATTGCATCGGTAGTACTGCCATAGAATTCGAAACGTGAAATCGCCAATACTGGATATTCGTCGGTTTGAAGCATATCTAGCGAAATGTGTAACTCATTTTTATAACTGGGGTTTCTCCATCGCTCTGTTTTTCGCCGTATATTGCGAGTTAGCGTTCGACCGACAATAATGCAGGTGGATGCATTTCGCGAAGTTGCTTCCACAGGACAACAAGTTAAGCGAGATTTTTGGTGTAAGGGGATTGATGGTTGTTAACAATGACATTGCGAGGGCACCAACAGCGCGATGTTTTCCTTTTTCTAAGTCCCACCCTAAAATGCATCTCCCACGAGGGCAAAACCGTTTCCTGTAAGCTAGATATTCCATTGGATTTTCTAGACACAGCGTTAGTGGCATACTGATAACCTTACCGGTTTCCCCCCTTCTGCCCACTGGTCCGGTTGTAACACCCCCTACCTAAGCGTTACATTCATGTCTGAATTGAGACGGTAATATTGTTGTGTCCGGAGGAATTTGACTATGAAACACATTGCCCGGTTCCATCCAAAATCTGTTTGCAAATTACTCGCTATCGCAATGGGTAGCCTGATTCATACCCCCAATATTCTTATAGCGGCCGATGGTCAGGTGCCAGCCGGCTTACCGCCATTAACCGAACCAGCCGATAATGCTTCCACCGAAGCGAAAATTGCGCTCGGTAAACAACTCTACTTTGACAAACGATTGTCGAAAGATAATTCGATCAGCTGCGCAACATGTCATGACCCAGCCAAGGGTTGGTCCAATGCAGAACCGACGGCTGCTGGTGTAGGCGGATCCCGTGGTGGACGTAGTGCTCCAACCATCCTGAATTCAGCGTATCAACAATTCCAGTTCTGGGACGGCCGCGCTGCATCTCTGGAAGAACAAGCTTTGGGACCTATTCAAAATCCCATCGAAATGAATCTTTCCCTCGAGGAATTGGAATCGCGGCTAAATCAAATCGAAGGTTATCGCCAGCAGTTTCAGACGGTCTTCGGATCCGCTCCCAAGGCCGCGGATGTGGCCAAAGCGATCGCTGCTTTCGAACGAACCGTACTCACGGGAGACGCCCCTTACGATCGCCACAAGGGAGGCGATGCAAATGCGCTCTCTGCGGAAGCGCAACAAGGGATGAAGCTCTTCTTTGGTAAGGCCAATTGCTCGGCTTGCCACAGCGGCGCGAATTTTACTGACAACGGCTTTCATAATATCGGCGTTGGAATGGACAAGCCGGAGCCGGATCTAGGACGAGAGGTTCATAGCAAATTGCTTGGCGACCGCGGTTCGTTCAAAACTCCAACCTTGCGCGATATCGCTCGCGGCGCCCCCTACATGCACGATGGTCGCTTCGCAACACTTGAGGAAGTGATCGACTACTACGACAAAGGTGGAACCGCCAATCAATTTCTTGATGAAGAAGTCTACACTCTCAAGCTAACACCTGAAGAGAAAAAAGCACTGGCAACTTTCCTGCGTGAAGGTCTCGCTGGAACTCGCTATCCCGACGTTCAACCTCCAACCCTGCCTTAATTGTCACTTCGATTTTGTTTCTCTGTTTTTTTGATTAATAACAGGTCGTGTCCGTGGTCGGCTCACGACCGTTTTCAAACCTTTTTCAAGGAGATTCGCAGTGAAAACTGTGCTTCATTTTTCGTGGCTTATGACGTTGCTGGCTGGCCTCAGCTTCGCTCAAGATCCAGCGGCCCCTGCGGCTGAAAAGCCTGCCGCTGAACAACCCAAGGCTGAACAACCACCTGCTGAAGCTCCCAAGGCTGAAGCTAAACCCGAGGAAGCCAAACCGCAGGAGCCAAAGCCTGAAGAAAAACCAGCCGAACCGAAACCAGATCAGCCAAAGCCTGAAGAGCCTAAGCCAGAACCGCCGAAGGTCGAAACCGCTTCAAAGGCTGACTCACCCAATGGTCCGCGAGTTTCTGTGGTAGTCGAAGGCTTGGATAACCCGGCAGGCATCGCCGTGCAACCGGAAACTGGTGTGGTTTTCGTGGCAGACAGTGGTGCGCTGCGAATCGTAAAGATCGTCGATGGCAAAGTTGAACCAGTGATTACCGACTTCACTGCTGATATCTACGGCAAAGGACCTCAGTACTCGGTCGGTCCTATGGGCTTAGCATTTCTAGACACCAATACGCTTGTAGTTGGTGGCGGTGGAAAGCCTGACGGAGAAGATCAGATTTTTGTTTTCGACCTCAAAGACGCTACACTTCCACTGAAAGCCGAGCAAGCGAAGAAGACTTTCAACTTAGCCGCTAATGGCGAGATCAAGGGTGAAGGCAACTTCTATGCCTTGGGTGTCACAGCCGACGGTATCTATGTAACCTGCAATGGCGATGACACGAAAGGTTGGGTTTCCAAAGCAGCCCGAAATGGTACCGATGTAACTGGCTTTGAACGCTATCTCGCAACCAAAGAAGCCGTGAACGTCGACGCACCCGTTGGTATCACGGTAAGCCCAAGAGGTGAACTCGTTGTGGGACAGATGGGCGAAATCAATGTGGGCAATGACAGCCTATTGTCCTTCTATGAGCCAGCCAGCAAGAAGTTGCTACTTAACCTGAAGACCGAACTTCATGACATCACCGCTCTGGGTTACAGCCCACGTGGACAGCTTTATGCACTGGACTTTGCTTGGCTTGATACCAATCAAGGTGGACTGTTCCAATTGCTCAAGGACGAAGCTAAGGGCGTTCGAACCAAAAAGATCCTCGCTCTGGACAAACCTACCGCGATGGCATTCGGTCCTGATGGCTCGCTCTATGTCACCATCATCTCGACCGAGAAAAATGGCAAGCTGATCAAGATCGATCCAGGCCTATAAGAGGAATTAGAAAAGCAACTTGCGATAAGGCAATCTTGCATTTGAATTAGGGCTACATCGAAGTAGGGTCGATGTAGCCTTTTTTATTGCGTACAACAAGTTGCTGAACCAGAATCGGTTTCATTAGAACCGGCGGTAAACACCACTGTGATCAGTCCCTGGCAAAACCGTATCTACTGGAGGATTCAGCCGATGGATCGCATTGAGTCCTAAAGCGATGGCTGCTCCAGCAGCAAAGCCGCCGATATGCGCCCACCAAGCAACGCCCCCCGCTTCACTTTCCATCGACATCAATGCTCCGTTGGCAAGTTGCATCACAAACCAAATACCCAAGAATACCGGAGCTGGTATCACAAAAACTGGGAAGAAGATTAGCATCGGAATGACAGTAAGCACTCGCGCGTGTGGATACAGAACCAAATACGCCCCCATAACTCCCGCAATCGCTCCCGAAGCGCCAATCGTCGGCACGACTGAGTCGAAATTAGTAATGATATGAGCCATACCAGCAATCAATCCGCTGGATAAGTACATTAGCGCGTAAAGCGGTTTTCCAAAACGATCCTCGACATTGTCGCCAAAGATATACAAGAACCACATGTTGCCAAGGAAGTGCAACCATCCACCGTGAAGAAACATCGAGGTAATGAGCGTAGCCCATTCGGGAACAGCAGCAGGAAGTAACTCGCGCACAACTTCAGCTTTGCGCAGGCCGAAAGGAGTTTGCACGACTTCAATGGCCGGTATAAGGATGGGCTCTTCGGGCTTAGCGATTCGCATGGGAATCATCGCATATCGTTCCAGCAACAATTCTCCTCGTGGCCCGGCAAGCAACTGCAGAATAAAAGCTGCCGTGCATAGCCCAATGATCGCGTAGGTCACGACCGGAACAGAACGCGACGGAATATTGTCTCTTACAGGAAACACAAATTTAACTCCCTGAAAATCGATCTCGGAATCCTGCCGAGTCTACATCGAAAGAAAAACGGATGATCCGAGTCAGGTTCGTCTACTGAATCACTTCAGCGCTTTCCAGTATCTATTGCGACCACTGCCTGTAGAATATCTTGGCCACTTAAATCCGTCGCCGATATCAACCTATGATGGAAAAGGTCCTACGTAAACCTACCCAACAAATCGAGCGATGATCTAAACGATTGCGCGTCACCAAAAGGCTAATCGATGAAGGGTCACTTAACAACAACACCCCGGCTATCCAAAGATAGTCCGGGGTGTTGGGAATTTAAAGTGTCATCGAGTCATTCAGCAACTAATGGGGAGCTAACCTTTGGCTAGCGTTCATTGGTTGCTTAATCGGGCAACTCAATGTGCTCTTTGGCCGCGGCCTCGCGAAGCTTCGATAAAGCTCTTGCTTCCAGTTGCCGAACTCGTTCCTTAGTTACCCCCATCTGCTCACCGACTTCTTTGAGCGTTTGAGGTTCTTCTTTGTGGTCTAAACCGAAGCGGCGGATAATAATCTGCTGCTCGCGTTCATCGAGCTTCGACAAAATCCGATTGATCTGAGTCTGACGCTGACTCTGAGCAATCTGCTGGGCGAAATGATCGCCGCGGCTATCCTGCTGGGTCATCAACACCTCTTCACCCGTCGTGCGGAAACGATCCTGATGCTTGAATTCATCGGGAATAGTTCGAGCAAAGTTCTTCATGATCGCCCAGCTGGCATAAGTGCTGAACTTATTGCCTCGCGAGTAATCGAACTTCTCAGCTGCTCGGATCAGCGACATATTTCCATCGCTGATCAACGCAAACAATTCGCCTCCGTTACCGACATGTCGCTTAGCAATCGAAACCACCAAACGAAGGTTCGATTGTACGATTTGATTCTTGACCTCGACCGCCTGTTTATTGAGGGCCTCGATCTGATCCATGTCCGATGACTTCGGCTGTTTCTTGTCGAGGTTTTCTCGCAACTTGCTGGCTTTGTGCTTGAGATAGTTCATCTTGCGGAACAAGTGATACTCTTGCTCGCGTGTCAACAAATTGACGTCGTACAAAGAGGCCAAGTACGGCGGAAGACCTGCCGGTGGCTTGCTCTTGCGAGGCGCGATCAACGCATCTGGCAACCTACCGAGGATCTCAGCTTCTTTCGAAGCATCTTCAAACTCCGGATTGGAGATGAAGTCCAAGGGGAGCTGCATCAACTTATTAGCTCGCTGTTCGCCCAAAATCCTCAAGATACTGCTCCTCGTTCTTCCGTATCGTTTCGCTAATGCAGCGATGCTGTCCCCTCGACGCGACTGTTGATAGATCACCGCTTTGTCTTCTTCCGTCAGCACCGGACGATGATCCGGGAAGATCGCCACATCCGGATGTTGTGTGTCAAAATTTCGAATCGTGTAACGGATTGTTTCCACACTTCGCTGGAGTTGCTCAGCTAGACGTCGAGCGACTTCAGATGGATTCAAACCCATCGTTGCGAATCGGCGTGCTCGTTCGAGTATTTCCGACTTTTCATCTTCCGTCAGCTGGCTGAATCGTTCGCCTCGGCGGACCTTTTCACGATTGTTCTTTAAAAATCTTTCGACGCTGCTGTGCAAGAAACCAACGCGTTTGCGTCCTTCATGCACAAACTTACGACTGACCAAACCCTGGTCGCGCCATCGCGAGATCGTCTTGGTCGAGACATTGAACATCTTGCTGAGGTCCTCGACGGTGTGAACCGGTTCGGCAGCCTCTTCGACCGTCATATTCAACGAGCTCGATACATCTTCAACGAACAAACGCAAATCGTGCGCTGCATCCCCACCTTTGATCAACTGCCGAGGATGAGACTCCGAACGAGTTTCCGTCAGACGGTAAAAAATAAAGTCGTACGGATACTCACGCTCCGAATCCAACTCTACCAATAGACGCTCAGCGCGAGACACTTGTTCCATGCGTTTGGGACGCGGCGCGAAACGAACCTGCTGGTCGCGCAATTCCCGAAGCGTTGCGATTCGATAATCATTATGCATTCTTCCACCCATACCCCTGCTTGAGCCACAGTCCGTTGCATTCCATGCAGCTTCCGGCCGCCGTACCGTTGACTCTTGTTTGGTAGCGGTCTCGTCCTAAGACCTTCTGCCCTGCCACCCGAAAAGGCCCTCCCCGTGGTCGCCGTCGACCGAGCCTTTTCTTTCGTTTGCCTATCTTCAGGTGTTGACGCAGAACAAACCGATTTGGTTCGCTCAGTTTTCAATTCGCCGCAATTTCCTAACGGATTCTTTTGCAGCCCTCTTAACTCGCACACCTAACAACCAACTGTCGCAAACGGTGTACCGTTTTTTCAGAATTCGCGCCCATTCCTCTCGCTGAGAAACAACACCCCTCCTAAGTGCCAGTGAAACTGTTGTTGCTATTGTCGCTGAAATTGTCGATGAAAGCCGCGACCAATTAAACAAATAGATTGACTCAAGCAGTTAATTTAGAATCGAGCGGTTAGTTTTCGGTCCACCAAGAAGCTAGTCGCTGGAGAGCCTGCCATCTTGTCAACATTTTACCAAAATGTCATCCTTTTTACAAAAACGTCTCAAATTGAGAGACAGGGTTGTGCGTTTCTGCACCAACCGTCTGCAAAAGAACGCACCATTAAACCCAAACTGCTTTCAACCCTGCCGGAGCTGAATGCCGAAAACTGATCAAGGGTTATCGTACCGAAAGCAAGAAGCTGGGTAAGGGCAGGGAGAGCCGTGATGGGGACGTTAGGTCGCAGGGAATGGTTAATTGGCTGTGCAGCGGGTGTTTGTGGGTCGTCCTCATGGGCTCAAAATCTTACTGCCGCCGAACCGATATCGAACCTTGGAATTAACCTCCAAAACCTCCGTTCTACCCAAACTCTCCAAAAATCCAATCTTTACCGCAACCGGATGATTATGGAGTTGCGTGGTACTATTGAAGTACGCGAACCACTTCGAGAAGGAAAAAAGAAGGAGACGCGTTCCGCGGCGATCGAAGCCAAATCAACTCTCGATTTCGAAGAACAATTCTCGGCTTCGACTGAAAAGTCGCAGATCAACTCTTCGGTGCGTTACTTCCATGAGGCCCAGGTAGAAAACAGCGTTGCTACCAACGGTAGCAGTTTACAACTCAACAAAGACCTCAGTCGCATTGTGGTTCGCTACGTCGATACCGATCTGCAACTCCACAGTCCCGATGGTCCGCTGACGCCAGCCGAACTCGATCTCTTGAAAATGCCCTGCAGCACCTTGGCAATCCATGAGATCCTCCCCGAAAAGAATGTCCAGATCCAAGAGAAATGGACCATTACCTCTCAATCGCTTCAGCGACTCTTAGCCCTCGAAGCTGTTCATGAGTCCGAAGTAATCGCACTGATCAAAACACATCAAGGCAATCAGATCGATATCGAGTTCCGTGGCGAATTGACCGGCACAGCAGCTAGTGTTCCCACCTCCATCCAAATTCAAGGAAACTTACAAGCCGATCTTCATTCCTCGTCGATCACTTGGCTTGCCATGGTCTTGAAAGAGAAACGGCAAATCAGTCAGTCTGAACCAGGCTTTGACGTTACCGCCCGAGTTCGACTGGTTCGTAAACCACTGCAAGAAGCCAGTCAAACGATAGACCTCAGTCTCGCAAATCCCAGCGAAACAGAGTTGCCAAGTCTACTGATGCAAAGGATTGAATCGACTCGTGGTCGCTACCAAATGCTCGCCGATCGTCGCTGGCGATTGATCCACGACAACGGTGAAACGGGTATCATGCGACTGATTGAAAACGACCGAATCATTTCTCAGTGCAATATCCACCAGCTTCCGAAACTCGATGCCGGTCAACAAGTCACCCTAGAAGCCTTTCAGGCAGAGGTCCGTAAATCCCTCGATAAAAACTTTGAGTCCTTTATCACCTCCGAAGAAAAGCTTAGTGAAACCGGTTTGAGAATGTTGCGGATCACTACGATAGGTAAGACCTCCGATTTACCTGTGCAGTGGATCTTCTACCATCTCTCTGATGATAGCGGTCGTCGCCTCTCGATGGTTTTCACCGCTGGTGGTGAACTCGCTGAGAAACTAGAAGGTTCCGATACCCAAATTGCGACATCGCTTCGTTTCTTGGAACTTCCTACCGAAGCAAAGAATGAGCCTACTCCAGCGACCAAACCTGAGGCTGAAGTTTCCTCGTTGCCTAAGGAAACTACGGCATCACCCAAAAAAGTGAAATAGGTATTTGGCGAATGTACCGAACGTCCTGCAACCCGTGTGCTAGTCTCACCAGTTCGGCCGTTTGCATCCATTTCCTCCGCGCTCGAACAGCCAGATTACTAGTGATCTGGTTGTGCGTGTTCGTGTCAGTGCTCCCAACTTCTGTGAGTCGCGCGGAGGAACTTTCGCCTACCCCCAACCCGTCCGCAGAAGCTTCAAGGGAAATAGCGTCTTGGATTGTCTTTCTGGCAGAGAATTACATGCCGCGGGAATACAACAACGAAAAGAAATGGGGCATTCAAAAAACAGTATTCGATGGATGGGAATTGCGTCGTGAGGGAGTAAAGCTCGAAACCAAACGCCGCTGGAAAGACGTCAATCATGGCACTTGGACCAAGTATTTCCTCACCGTGCGGGAACCGCATACCCACTTTCAAATTAATCTCAGCGATCTAAAAACTTTGCCCGATGGTCGCATGCGATTTCATGCCAAAGTAAGAGCGCCGCTCGATCTCGATGGTCGCCTGAGTCTATGGCAGTACGATGTCCAAATGATTAGCCTTCACGCCGATGCGGAGGCTGACGTCGAAGTGGATTTAGATTGCGAGGTATCCATCAAACTTCATCCACTCACCTTTCCACCAGACGTCCTTATCCAACCTGTGGTCGTCAACTCCGATTTGAAGCTGACCTATTTTCGCTTGTTGCGACTGAGTCAAGTCGGTGGACCGATGGCTAAGCACCTTGGTGAGGGGATGGAATTCTTTATTCAGAAATTCGTTGAAGACAAAAACGAAAACCTCACCGAGAAACTCAATCAAGCAATCGAAAAGAAAAAAGATCGCCTAAGAATATCAGGATCTGAATGGCTGCAAAGTCATATGCAGGAGTTGTTTAAGTCGCCGAAAGCCGAGTAATTCGCACATGCCCATCGTGATGTGACGTTACCACATTCAGGCCTGTTACAGCGACATCCATATCGCGAGCTAATGCAGGTAGTTTGAAGCGAAAGAAATCTTTATCTTGCTGATCGTTCCAGAAAAGCAAAAAACCTCCACTGCTTCCACCGCTTACGCCAATCAACGTTCCATCGCTCAACCATTGCAAACGCCATAAACCGCCACCCGGTATCCCTTCCGTGACATGGCTCCTGAGCAACTTGTTGCCATCCAATGCAAATCTCAGCGCCAGCGGTTCATGGACTGCGCCGAGAGGATTGGTTGCTTTATGAAGTCCACCTGCTGCCAATTGATCCCCGGCCCCTCGGATAGCTAAGCACCTCACGCCCCCGAAGTCCACCATCTGGCCACCTTCATAGGTATGCAGAGGTTTTCCGTCAAAAATCGCTCCGACTTCGTCCGAATCGATTTGGTGCAATTGGATCACTCCACCCAAATCGCCCGACACTATCCGTTTGTTGTCCGCCATGAAGGTAATGCTATAAACATTTTTCGTGTGGCTAGACCATTGCTTGACGAGTTCCCCGGTTTCAACATTCCAGACTTTGAGGAGTCGATCGTTGCCTCCGGTAGCTACTAACTTACCATCGGGACTCACCGCCAATGTTCGTAGCCAACCTTGATGCGCCTCGATGGTGCGAATCGGCTTGACCTCTGCCTCAGCAATTCCCCACCAGACCAACTTCCCATCACAACCACCGCTGAACAAAACATTTCCGTCGGGCGAGAAACCCAAGGCATGAACCCAACTGTTGTGGACTTCAGGAAGAATCGTTTTTTCACCTCCCGGCAGATTGAACTTTTGAAGCTTGAAATCTTCCGACGAAGTCACAACGAATCGTTCCTTTGGATCGTATCGACACGCCAGCAATGGACGATCGTGCGTAAAGTCGTGGAGAATCCTAGCTTTCGAAACGTCCAACATCGGTCGCTTTCTTTCGCAGCTGTAAATCGCTGATTCAAATTTCCAAGCCGATCACACGATGGCTTTCCACACAGGCTCCGCCGCTGGATCAGCCACCGGCAATTCCCTACCGTCGATCTGGAATGATGCCGTTGAGTCCACACCCACCGCTTGCAAATAGGTGTGAAACAACTGGGCATGATCGACTTGACCATCAATCACTTCAGTACCTTCGGGATTGGTCGCTCCAATTACCGCACCGCGAGCTAACTTTGCTCCACCAGCCAGCACCGACCAAGCTCGCGACCAATGATCGCGACCTAAGTAAAGATTGATATTCGGCGTTCGACCGAACTCAGACAGCACCACTACTAAGGTGCTATCCAATAAACCGCGATCAGCTAAGTCGGCAATGAAGGTGGCAAAAGGGCGATCAAACTCACCGACCTGCTCGAAGTGAAAATCAAAGTTCTCGTTGTGCGTGTCGTAATTGGAATGAGACAACTGCACAAAGGAAATACCTCGCTCGATCAACCGACGAGCCAACAAACAGTGGCGTCCAAAGTCGTGGCTACCATATCGCTCGATATCGTGGGCCGGTTCCTTGGAGACATCAAAAATTTCCCTCTGTTGCATTAAACTTTCAGCTTGCTCGAAGCTGTAAGTGAACACATCTGTCATCGCTGTGCGACGACCTTCCAAAAACCTTTGATCAGAACGCTGACGAAAGGCTTGGCGACGAAGTTCAACTTCATCAGTGATTCCATCAGGTCGCTTGGTGTACTGAGGTGGATTCCCATTTCCCAACTGAATACTCGAATATTTTGGGCCGAGGTAAGCAGCGTCTGAACCGCGCCCACCACCTCCCGATGGAGTAATCCGAATGTGACCTGGGAGTGAACTATCATCGGGCATCAATGTCTTGGCGGCCACTGCGCCGATCTCTGGATAATCGGCCGCTGGACTTTGCCGGCGCCCCGTCATCATCATGTAAGCACCCTTGCCATGATCATCTTCGCTCGTATTGACTCCACGAAATAAACAAAGATGGTGCATTTGCTTAGCGGTATGCGGCAAAAGTTCACTGATATGCAAGCCGGTCACCGAAGTCGGAATCGCGCGGAAAGGACCTCCTGTTCTCGTGCCTGGCTTGGGATCCCAACTTTCAAGTTGGCTTAAACCACCATGCATATTGAATACAACAATTCGTTTTTGTTTTTGTTGCACCTGTTCAGCCGCTTGGCCACGAGTCAAGAACCCGAGTCCTCCTACCACCCCGACTGCCCCTGTAGCAGACATCGACAAAAATTTTCTACGGGCCATCAAATGGTCTTGGGATCCACATGCATAACCGCATTTCATCGGAAGATCTCCTCGCTTACGACCTAGTGGTTGAAACGAAACTCGGCACTTGTCAAAAGACTCCAGACCACTTCCTGTGCCAAAGCGGCTCTCTTGTCCGGTGCCTGATTCAAGTATTGGCTTAACTCTTCAATTTCAATTGCCGTAGGTTCTCGCCCCAAAACGGCTAGATACAAAATCTTAGCCCCCTCGGCGATGTCCTGCGTATTGGCTAACTTCGCTGTCACATTATCGGAGTTCGCTCCTGCCCAGGAGTAAATCACACCACCATTGTTGGCAAACAAAGCTTGATCAGCTGTCGCAAAGAAATCCCCTTGCGGTTGCCCTGGACCTGCACCATACAGCGACACAAAAACGTTGACGTTGCCCTGCAGTTCCTTCCTCGCCTGAAGGTAAGTCTGGATTCGACGCTGGTTCAGTAAAGCCTCATCCTTTTTCTGCTCTTCGGTAAGCGGCGAATTCTTATCCAGATCTGCAACTCTTGCAGCCACTTGCCGCTCCACAAACCCAGTGACACTCAGCAAGCTCCACGCAAACTGCTCGGGGCTCAGCGCGACCAATTTCGAATACTCGAATCGTTGTCGACGCTGCTCACGAATCTCTTCCAACGTTCTTCCCGATAAACCAACTGACGCCAAACGTTGCTGTTCAACCTTCGCCACATTCGCGTCTAACTCTTGCTGCTGCATCTTGATCTTGCTTAGCGACTCGACCTGCACGACACGATTCTTTTGCATATCTGCCAAGCGACCCTGCACAGCGACCGCTGCTTCTTGTGCCACTTGGCTCTGCTTGGTCAATTCGCTCATCTGAGCATCAGCTTGCTGGATTCGCTGGGTCAATTCCTGCTGAGCGGCCTTTAAAACATCCGACGGACTTTCGGGAACTTTAGCTAACGAATCCACCGCATCGACCAAGAGCTTCTTCTTTCCAAGGCTCTCCGTCATTCGTTGTCCGTAAACTCGAACCTGTTCATCGGCCTGCTCTTTTTCCTTTGCCGTTTGAGCGATTTGCTGATCGATACCAGTAAGCGCGGTATTAACTCCTTCCATCATCGTTGCCAATTGCTGTCGGCTTGTCATATAACCAGCCAAGGCTGCTTCACTCGCGCCAATAGATTGCAACGAATCTCCCAACACCACCATCTTTTCAGCTAATTGCATTTGCTTCTTCAACGAAGCCGCTCGCATCAACGCCCGCTCATAAGTTTCTCGGGCCAAAGTAGTGCGCTGATCAATCTGCGCATACTGTAGCTGCTTAGCAGCTACATTCTGATCGGCCACTTTCCAATTCATTTTAGGTGGCTCAACCGCTGCAAGTGCGGTCGCATGAGCCTTTTGCTTTTCTTGCAAAGCGTTTTGAAGTGTCGTGATCGCAGCATTGGATGCATCGAGGCGTTGCTGCAACGTTTCAGCAGCCTTGGCAACCTCGGCATCTTGAGGTAACAACGTCTTCACTTCGGCAGAAGCCGTTGACGCTGCCTGCAATTTTGCCTGCTTGGCTTGCTCATCGGCAAGAGCTTTCTGACTGGCAGCGACTTCAACGCCAACTTTGTTCGCGGCATCAATGGCTGCCAGTGTTGCTGCTTTGGCCTGATCTAATGCTGTTAACAATGCAGTTCGCTCTTTTTCAATCGCAGCTAACTCGCTTTTTGTATTCTCGAATTGTTCCGCTAATGCATCCCCTTCAACTTTTGCCTGCTCCCATATTGCCTTGGAATCCGTGACCCGCTTCTTCCAATCCATCTGAGAAACAATCTGCTTGAGCACCGCGGTATCCGTACGATCCCAAGGATCGGATTGACCACTGCGGTAAACCCTCGTCATCACCAATTCTCGAAGAAACGATCGCAAGTCGAATTGAGAATCCGCCAATGCTTTGCCAAGTATCGGCAACAGATCCGGATGCACGGGATCGTTTTCTGCATGGATCAGATCGACTGGATGTATGACACCACGGCCAAAGATAAGCGACCAAAAACGGTTAGCCCAATTCTGACTGAAAGCGGTCGCAGCCCCCGATGTCGTAAGATCCGCCAATTGCTTTCGGCGACTATGCTTCGGCTTAGCAGCCACCCCCTCGGCAGGTGCAATCTCGTAATCACTTCCCGGTTCTGCAGAGGGTGGAGCTATCTCGGGTAATCCAGGAATTCGCGGCAGTGAACGATGCGACTCCCCTTTGTGAAACACCGATTCAAATGGGCTCTCGGCAATCGACTTCTCGCCGTAAACCTGTACTTTCTTGTCGCCATCAGCCACCTCCACCATGTAGCCACCGCTAAAGAATGCAGCGATCCCTTGAAAGTCACTCTGATAGTACGAATCAATCAATGGATGATCATGGCACTGGGCGCACTGAAGATCTCGTCCGAAAAAAATTCGCCCAACATCTCGCGTGATCAGGTTGGGATCACCAGCTCGATCCAAATAAAATCTGGCGCTGGGCCGCGCTGGTCCAGGGCGACCGTCGGCTGCAAGGATACTGGCGCACAGCTGATGAAAGGGCTGTCCCGAAGCCAAAGAGCTACGCAAAAAATCTTCCCAAGCTTCTTGAGGCACATGGGAATTCGCTCGACGCTCCATCAACATCAAATCCAACTGTTTCACCCAGTGCTCCACAAACTCGGGACTCTTGAGCAACTGGCTGACTAAATTCGAATATTTTTCAGGAGCAGGATCAGCCAAATAGTTTTGTAACTGAGCCAGCGTCGGTGGAACACCGATGAGGTCGAGATAGAGTCGGCGAATCAAGGGAGCCGGTGCAACTTCAGCTATTCCCAGCCCCTCTTGCCCAGGTAACAACAACGCGTCAATACGTTGATGTAAAGGAGGCTCTGCAACCGGCGCTGGAGAAGTAGCAGCAGGATTCGCTTCGGGGGCTTGGCCCTCGGCCAAACTGCCAAAACCAAGAAAGCATACTGCTGGAACGATTAACCATAAGCGGTTTTGACGGTTCATAAGTATGTCCTGGTAAGGACTGAGGTGGGTAATCAAAGGCGGGATAGTTAATGATGAGGCAAATCGCCCCCCCAAATCAAGATAGCAGTGGCGTTTTTGAACCCGTTCCCCGATAAAAGAGGTGTAAGACCGGGAAATTCCTCCTATTTTCCCATGCTAAAGTAATGCAGTAGCGAACTGCGCGACAGCGCGCTGAGAAATTCAATAAGAGATTTCAATCCATGGCCACCCCTGAACTCCCTGACCCAGATCAGTTTTCCAGCGATGCCCACGGCAAAAAAAGCTGGAACAACGACGTAGTCATCTACGATGGCCAATGTCGTTTTTGTCTCGGCCAAGTCGAAAAATTACATCGCTGGGATTCCAAGAAAACTCTTACCTTCATTTCACTGCACGACCCCAGAATTGCGGAATATTGTCCCGACTTGAGTCACGATGACCTTATGAAACAGATGTATGTCGTAAGGCCGGAAGGCACTAGGTATGGAGGAGTCGATGCGATTCGATACCTTTCCAGAAAGCTGCCAAGACTCTTTTGGCTAGCGCCACTGCTTCATATTCCTTTTAGTTTGCCACTGTGGCGATGGATTTATGCACAAGTAGCCAGAAGACGATATCAAATCGCAGGAAAAATGTGCGATGGTGATACCTGCTCGGTGCACTTCAAGTAGACGTTCACCACAGGCTTCGCTGTCGGTAAATTCCGCTCACCGAAATTAATCAGAGCGCTGTGACGAATTATCTTCCGTGGTAATCGCTAAACCCAGGCCGCGAACTACCCCTGGGAAGGTACGCCAGTCCCAAGTTGCGCCAAAACCTGTAAAACACCGTTGAGATGTGCAAGACGCGGGCCATAGCGATCGACGAATTCAGCCAGAACAAATTCGCCATCCACTAAATCTTCTTCATTCGCCTCAACATCTTCAGTGATGTTCTCGAGGAACTGCGCCTGAACGCGAGAAAGAGATTCGGCCGCGCGACGACATGCGCGGGAAAGCCGCGGATTGGCGTCTTTCCACTGCTGTAATTCTGCCGCTCGCTGTTTCTGAGTATTAACCGAAGAAGCTATCAATTGCTCGAGCAATTGATTCTGTCGTTCTTGAGCGACGACTAGTTGTCGCATCAATGCAACCATAGCAGTCCCCGTATCGCCCATGGTATGGCCATCGGATCCTGGTTCAGCGGATACATCAATACGAAATACTGGGGAATAGTGAGTTGGCTCGTGAGACATTACTACCTTGCTCCGACATTTCTTCTTCGAAACTTCTCATTTGAGTATAGTCACCGACATGTGAAAAAGTCGAGCATCTCGTTTCATGATCGAACTTTTGGCAAATTAGGTAAAACAGACAGTGATAGACAGGTGATTTTACCTCCCTAAAGTCGTTACGACCGGACTACCGATGTCAAACATTAACAGAGGGGGGCTTTCGGGTCGCCCTGACACACCTCGTTTTAAGAACATTCTGTGCCACAGAGTGTTCCGATGGCGGGCTGGAGTCCCGAGGGGCTATCTTTGATATTGGAGCAGCATGAGCACGTCGAAGGGAACTGACCATTTTTCGTTCGGATTTCTGACGGTGCGATTACACTCGGACCTAGGCTATTTGGGTGGGTACTTATTGGTCAACTCTTTGGCCCGTCCCTTGGAGTTTCATTGCACCTTGCCCGTCAAACCGACTCGAGCTCAAAACATTTTGTACGGCCCGACGCTGGTCGATTTTTTGTGCGGGGAACAAATCGCCAGAACACTGGTTTCCAAAGCGAAACTGCAACCAGTGATTGTTTGGACCGATTCCCCTGCAGTACTCGCTTTGCGCAATGTGACCGAAATACCGGTCTGCCAAGTGCGACAATCCCGCCAGAATTCCGAGGCATCGAAAGATTTAGTTATCCCTTCCACACAGCATGAAGGTGTAAGGGGAGGAGAGCTGTCGGGAATGGATATCTACGTATCGAGCCAACATCAAGAGGATTGGGAATCCGTTGCAAAACGTTGGCGAGAACTCACCAAGCCAATCGACTTACTCGAACCATTTACACGGATTGTAGATGCTTTACAGGAAGCTCATCCTTCCTCGAAAGCTGCGTAGTCAGCAGCAGAGGAGATTGATCCGATGGAATCATGGCCGAGTTTCGATCCGAGTACCTCGGAGCTTCCGACACTAACTACTGCCGATCATCCTCTTGAGGTCTTGATTGCCGAAGAACCGGTAAGACTTCATTGGAACATTGAAGGATTTGCGACTGGTTGGCAAAGTCAAATCGCACGTGACATCAAGATCGAGACTTCGCCGTTTGTCGCAGAGAAGATTGATCTCAATTGCGTTGCGATCAAGATACCCACGCCACGTATCTCCACGCTGAGTTTCGATTTTCCGGAATCGCCGCAGTGGCAGAATTTTCTGCAAGCTGATAAAGGGCCCTCTGCTACGAAGCAGGCTAGCGAAACGTCTGCGAATAACGCTGCTCCGAGTCCACCGTCATCGCTCACTCGCATCCGCCCACCTAAGGACTTAGTGAAGCTTGAGGATCGGCTCTACTACGTTCTGCAACCTCCGCTTGAAACTCTGGTTTCGAATGCTCGCATAGATTTCGCCTTTCAACCCTTTCCTTATCAGTTCGAGGGAATTGCTTTCCTGTTCTCTCGTGAGACAGCAATCTTGGCTGATGAGATGGGACTTGGAAAAACGATGCAGGCGATTACCACCGTTCGTATGCTCCTGCTGGCGAATCAGCTTAGATCGGTGCTGTTAGTCTGCCCGAAGCCACTGGTCTCCAATTGGGTGCGAGAGTTTCGTTTGTGGGCTCCCGAAATCCCTTTGGCAGTAATTGAAGGTGATCAATCGAAACGGCAATGGATGTGGAGCCAACCGGGATTGCCCGTGCGCATTGCCAACTATGAACTGCTGATGCGTGACCGCGACCTTCTCGAATCGAATTTGCATTTTGATCTAGTGATTCTGGATGAAGCGCAGCGCATCAAAAACCGCAACAGCACCACTAGCGAGATCGCCCGTGGAATTTCTCGCAGTCGTTCATGGGCTTTGACGGGAACTCCGATCGAAAATACACCAGAGGATCTGGTGAGCATTTTCGAATTCCTAACGCCAGGATATCTGAGGGATGGGATGTCGCTGAAACAAATGGGCCAAGCGACGCGCGACCACATTTTGCGAAGAACCAAAGACAAGGTTCTTACCGAAATGCCTCCTAAACTTTTCCGAGATGCTGAATTGGATTTAACTCCCGAACAACTCGCGACCTACAAGGCTGCGGAAGATGAAGGAGTGATTCAGCTTTCTGATATGGGTCAAGAACTAACGATTCAGCACGTGTTCGAACTAGTTCTACGGCTCAAACAGATTTGCAATTTCGACCCAATCACGGGTGCGAGCTGCAAACTTGAACGACTTGAAGCAGACTTGGAAGAGGTTGCCGCCAGCGGTCAAAAAGCGATCGTATTCAGTCAATGGGTCCAAACACTGGATCGAATTTCGGAGTCTCTCAAACGGTTTAATCCATTGCAGTATCATGGGCGAATCCCTAGCGAGAAACGTGATGGTGTTTTAAAGCTCTTCAAAGAAGATCCCAAGCGACATGTATTATTGATGAGCTACGGAGCGGGAAGCGTAGGATTGAACCTGCAATTCTGCCGTTACGTTTTTCTCTTCGATCGTTGGTGGAATCCCGCTGTTGAAGATCAAGCGATCAACCGCGCCCACCGCCTCGGTGCAGCCGGCTCGGTAACTGTTACAAGAATGCTGGTTGCACAGACCATCGAAGAACGCATTCATCGCGTACTGGATGAAAAACGAAGCCTCTTCAACGAACTCTTTGCGGAGGCTGGTACACCACCGAGCCTGGGACTCAATCAAGCTGATATCTTTGGGCTTTTCAATCTGAAAATACCGCGTAGCAACAAGCCTAAGGCAGCGTAATCACTAAAATTTTCTTCACTTTCGAAGATCGTGATTTATAATTTAAAAAGGGCGACTCATCTCGGAGTAGCCGAACTCTCAACAGTCTTTTTGCACAGCCATATGACTAGGTTATATGAGCCGTGATCGCCATATCTCTAGTGTCATATGGGGTGAATTTAGGGTTCTAGGAGCGACTCCATGAACAGCGAATCACCGAGTAGTACGTTAGGTCAATTCTTCAACGGCGTCGCCGAGTACGTCTTCCACTGCAGACTTGGTGTGGCCGACCCCCAATTAGTGGACTACGTCAGCAATTTGCTTTGTCGTTTTATCAGAACGGAGAATCTTCATCGCATCCGTTTCATCAATGGCAAGCCGATTACCGAAGTCGTTGGCATGATGCTAGAGGCCAAGCAGCGAGTCGGTGAGGCTCAACGTGAAGTCCATCGCCATATCGGAGACTTCACCTTGTTTTGGACAGGCATGTATCCTGAAGCGTTACGTGAAATACGCGGCGCCGATAGTCGCGATCAATTCATCTGCTACAGCGAACAAGGCAAGAAGGCTTACTACCTAGCGGGCTCTATCGAAACCACACGAGCCGATTCACCCTGCGAGCTGATGCGTCGCCTCAGTCAGCAATTCGACATGTGCGCATACGGTTTGCGAGAGATACGACGCGAGTGGGAACATGGCGATCTAGGAAGTGGCCTGAATCCTCCACCCAATAAATCTCCTTAATTGCATCGCTTACTCAGGGGATTTTCGCAACTCTAGGAAGGAGCGCATTTGCTTGATATCTGGAACAGGCTTAACCTGTTACCGGAATTCGCTCTTCACACTGCGGATCTGATTTAAGAACTGTTCCATGCTAGGCATGCGTTCTGTGAGTCGCGGACGCATCGCCTGCATGATCGCTGCACCCAGCGTACGATCTAGATCGGGACGATATTCGAAGATGTCTCGTGGCGGACTGGTGTCGTGCTGCAACGCTGCCAATCCGGAAGCATCCCCAACTGGCCAGGGAAGTTCGAACGTGCAAAGGTGATAACAAGTTACTCCGAAAGAGAAGATATCTACACGCTGATCGGTTTCCTTGCGACGAACAATTTCCGGCGCCATATAAAGCGGTGTACCTGTGCGATTGCCAGGTTGCATGAATTCTTTTCTAGCGGGAACTGTCAATCCAAAATCGATTAACTTTACCTGTTCCATGTTGGTGAAGCAGATGTAATTGCGCGGGCAGATATCGCGATGAATATAACCTTGATCGTGGACGTACTTCAGCGCTTCGGCCATCTGCCGAATTAGATTCAAGCGACGTCCATGTAGCATCTCTTCGCTTTTAGAATAGACTAACTGCTGCAATCCAGGACCATCGACGAACTCCATCACCAGATAAGGCAAGCCCTTGGTTGTCATACCATATTCATAGGTGACGACGATATTTGGATGCCGCATTTTAATAGCGATCTCGCCTTCGCTCGGCTTGTTCAGACCGCGGAATCGATTCTCAAAGAAAGCAACTTTCTCGGCATCACATAATTTAACGCCAACCGTTTCGTTGCGAACACGATCTCGAGCCACGAAGAAATTGCTCATCGTGCCCGACACAGAGGATCGAAGCCGCTCGAAGCGAGTTTCGACGTCGACCTTCGTATCCGAGCGTAATTTCTTTGAGAACTTATCGAACCATCCCATGACGTCGCTGGCCGCTATTTGGAAAGTAAGCGAAATGGATTACCTACCATCCACAATAATCGATCGACCTAGCGATTTCAGACTTTAACTTCGACCTTTCTACAATTCGGTCGATGTAGCCATGCTCAAGCAAAAACTCGCTGGTCTGGAAACCGGGAGGTAATTCGATTTTGATAGTCGCTTTAATCGTTCGCGGACCAGCAAAACCGATCAAGGCTTTGGGCTCAGCGAATACCAGATCACCGAGGGAGGCGAAACTCGCTGCAACCCCACCCATTGTTGGGTTGGTTAACACACTGATAAAGAGTCCACCTTGCTCGCGATAACGGGATAACGCAGCGGACACCTTGGCCATCTGCATCAAGGAGAGAATCCCTTCATGCATACGCGCCCCGCCACCCGAGCCACTGATAATAATCAGCGGCAAGTCTTCACGGGTCGCTCGTTCCACCAATCGAGCGAGACGTTCACCT
>JBEGUT010000014.1:0-18915 GCA_041178745.1 Planctomycetota bacterium
GCGCGAGTATCCGCAATTCGCATTTATCGTTCCGCCTTTCCTGACCAACTCCCAGCAGTCGCTCTCAAGGTTTCATCGGAAGGTGAGCCTGAAGTAACCAGAGCGGCTCTCTCCGCTCTCCAAGGCTTGGATTCTCTGGAAATCAGCGATGCCTTGCTTACCGGCCTAGTCACCGCCCCTCCGCAATTACGAAACGATTTCTTTCAAGCCATCCGCTCGAACCCTAAACGACTTGAGCAATTGCTTGTCAGCTTGGAACAACAGAAGATTTCCAAAAATATTATTGATGCAACTCAGCGCCAGTCGCTTACTGCGAACCTCGATCCGAACTGGATCGAGCGATTCAAAAAGGTTCTAGGAGATGCCGCGTCCAGCGATCGCGAGGCCGTGATTGCGGAATACCGTAAAGCATTTGCCCTTAAAGCCGATCCTCAGCGGGGAAAAGCCGTATTTGCTCAACATTGTGCCGCTTGCCATCGCATCGATCAGACCGGAACGTCGGTTGGTCCCGATATCTCTGATGCCCGTGAACAATCCTTCGAGAAAATGCTAATCGCCATTCTTGATCCTAATCGCGCTATCGACGGCAATTACTTCCGCTATATCGCAGCGACTGATTCCGGTACCGTGATCGAAGGTCTTCTGCAGGAAAGCACTGCAGAACACGTCGTGCTGAGAACCCAAAACGGTATCACACATACACTTGCTCGAAAGGAAATCGAATCCTTCCAAGCAACGGGCGTATCGCTCATGCCTGTCGGGCTGGAAGCACAGATAGCACCGGAGCAAATGGTTGATCTTTTAGCTTACATCAAGAATTGGCGATATCTACAGCAAGGCGTACCTGCCCTCGCGACACCTCTACCGTCTCCATGAACTTTTCTGGAAGTGAAAAAGAACTCAATGGACTCCTCTGGCTTCGAGCCGAAATCCCTACCAGCAAGCTTGTTCGAAAAATCTAAATCAATCACCTTTTTCAACAGTTTAACCACTAGCGATTTCGCTTTGAATTTGATCCTACTCGTTGCTAAATTCCAGAAATCTTATTTCACTGTTTTTTAGAAATCTCGTAGACTTGGCGGATAAGTGCTGAAATAATACCTCGCTTATCAGCAACACATAGGTGACATACCTTTTCAATTTTTGCCATGTAAGATTTGATAACCTTTGGCTCATTCCTCTCTTTCCTGGAATTACGAAATCACGTTTGACATTGGAATGCCTACATGAACAGTTCTATCATCCATCCTGTTCCAGTCATGATTCAACCGCAGACATGGTCTTGCTGGTACACCTCATTGCAAATGGTCGTTCGATATTATCGAGGTCGCGGACGGGGTGCCAAACTTAAAGATCCGTCAGAAGACCAGGAAACACAACAACTGTACCTTTCTAATACTGGTATTGGTGGAGGCGTCAATAGCTCCAACGAACGCGAGAGAATTGCTAAAAAGTTAGGGTTTGCTGCGCTCTATGCTTCTCTTTCCGAAGAGGGAATGTGGGAGATGTTATTGAAAGGACCTGTTATCTACGCCGGACGATGGCCAGGATTATCGAGTGGGCACTGGGTCGTCATCACTGGCATCTCTGGAAATAGACTCGCGATCAACAACCCCGCTTCGGGTCAAACGATATGGGACTATAGCGAGTTCATGGGGCGTTATTTGCTTCAGACCGCCGAACGACCGCTCATCTATGTACCTTGATTTCTATGTTTTAAATGAATTCCATGCGTGAAGAGAGTTCGTTAGTAAGTTAGTTCGTTTAGAACGACTGCCTCCTACGACCATTACGCCCCCCCCCATTTAAATGGAGCATTCTGCTAGTAGTTCGGACGCTAACCCCTCGAGCAACGAACTTAAATTAGCCACTGCAAATGACGAACTTAAAGGATCCCTGATCTCATCCCTCTCTCGTTGCTCGCCAGCATTTGTGCCACATCCTTCATCCGCGCCCCACTCGTTCCAATCACTCCACATACGATCTGTCAGTTGCGGACTAATTTCTTCATCTGACACTACCTGAAGATTATCCATTGCCTGAATCGTTTCGACTGTAGGAGAGTACCGCGAATCTTCGAAAGTCAACGCCTGCAACGCAGGAGTTGACTTAAGTGCAGTCGGAATTATTCCCTTTTCAAAGCTGACCTCCGACATTACCCCACTCGACTCATTGATTCGATTGATGACGATCAGTGGATCCAGAGCAGACAGCCATCCATCTCCATTGATATCCATTGCGATTCGCTGTTCATCACCGATGCTCACAATTGGCGCTGGATAAAACCCACGCTCATTAAGACGCTCCATCAAGAGTTTTGCATCGATGCTATCGACTGTACCATCACCATTTACATCGGGAGTGTATGCAGCGAGTTTATCTTCCTCAGACTGCCAGGTAACCAATTCCGGGAAATCCCCCTCCCCCATCCGTACTTGCCAACTCTCATTCCCTATCGTGATGGCTATTACATCGTCAATGCCTTCTACATTTATCTTTTCTAACCCAAGATCAACAAAGATCCCCTGGTTGTCCATCATCGACTCAATAAAGCCCAAGCCCGTCCGATGAAGCATCTCGACGAAGCGCTCAGGATCGATCCCTAACACATCAACGGGACAAAAGGTTGGTACTAAGGATAAGGCAGTCTGACTTATTTGATTATCTTTTACACCAAGAACTATCAATTCGCGATCGGTTAGCACAGCGACATCTCCCGCTGCCTCACCGATGTCGACCACCATGGAATCGATCTGACAATTACCTATCTCAATAACACCCGTTTCACGATCGGCACTCAGAAGATGTAACTCATAAAACCAATCCTCAGGAAATCCAATCACATATGGTAACGGATCGATTTCACTTTCGTTGACAGTACTTATAAATTCGACAGGTCCAGAGGGATTCCGATCGTCGGCATACATTTCTAAATTCCGATAACGCTGCATGCTCGTCACGACGATACCGGCATCTTTTAAATAAGTGAAAGACTCGGGACCGAAGCAGGACCAGTTAAGATCTTCTCCCTCAATAGTTGTCTCGCCACCAACGGATTCAATCGCGTTGTTGGTTACCTCGAACATTTGTAGAGATACGCTGGTACCATCCAATTTACCCTCGATATCAAAGGGATTTGAGATACGCAACCAAAACTGCGACTCCAATTGCTTCCACATCGACGAGGCGTCCGCGAAAGTACGCGTCGCCAGGACACGTGGAGAAGAATCAGCCATAAGATCAATCGATATCAGTTTTGTGCTGGTAGCCAGGACGCCAGTATTCTGATCGATCGCAAAATCAATGATCCAATTTTGATCGAGGTACTCCGTCAACTCTAAATCAGAGTGCTCAAAGGGTTGATCACTACCCAGGAGAAATCGATGCAGTCGCATTTCCCAATTCCCGGATGCGGTAGACGAGAGAAGGTATAGCGAAGCGTTACCATCCTCGATCGTTGTCCGCAACTCACTCCAAGCATACTCATCTTCAATGACATAACTTCCAGCCAACTCTAGCGATGTTCCAAGTTCGTCGTAGTTCCAGCGTGTCAGCGTCGTTGAGGTAAACCATTGCATGGGCTGATCTTCGATGAAACTCTCATCGTCGAGAATCTTCTCATTAGGTAGATCATCTTGAGGCACTCGAACTGTGGTGATCGTAACAATGCCATCAGGCAAAATGACGAGATCGTCAAACATCCCAAACTGGTCATTTTGCACGATTGCTCCCAAACTCAATTGGGCGCGATCGTAGATTTGCAGTTCAGGATCAGGCAGATTCCAAAATGGCTTCGATGACCCTGACTCCAACTCACCGTGATCCTGGATCTCTGGAATCGCTTCTCGATTGCCATTAATTTTAGAAAAAAATTCATTGCCCCCGCTGCCAAGAGAAGCGAGTGCACTTAGGTCGTCTAACGTCGATACTGGAACCGCTTCGGGAATCCCGCTAGCATCAATAGTTTGCAAAACGATTTTCTCATCAGTAATCCAAGCTCTAGTCACAATTCCGTCAACCGATTGTGTCTGCTTGACAACAGGTTGCGAAGGGTCGCTCAAGTCATAGAGAAGTATCTCGCTGAGCCCCATTTGCGAACTGATAACAAGAGTCAACTCATTGTCATCCAGAACGACTGCCGTAGGAGCATAACGCAGAGGAGTAGTTGACCGAACGGCGGGTACGCCTTGGTTTATATCCACTACGAATAGGTCATTACCGTTTTGAATTGTGACTGTGGATCCTTCAAAAAATGCGTTGCCCCCTCCCATCGCGAATGCGGCAGAAGCCAGTGAATGATCCATGACCCAACGAGCTTCACACTGCTCGATTGCAAGCATTCGACGAGCCTGAGAGTGACGTTTTTTCTCTCGTCGAAATCTTCGCCATAATGGGTTAGCCATCTATTTTCTCCAGCAATGCTCAAACAACAGCAATCCATACTCCTCATCGGATCAATGTGGCGGAAAATTTAGTACAATCAGCAAAGTCACCCCATTTTATCTATCCTATGAATTAGTTAACCGTTCGATGCTGCATACAGGTTTTGAATACTCGACCGCCACCTTTGCATGCATTAATTTGAGCCATTGAATTCTTTGTTAGTTTGACTGGGAGAAACCATGCTCGAAATTGATACTTTCCAGCGCAGTCGATTGAGCCGTAGGACTTTTATGGGGATTGGTCTCTCGGGCCTCGCATTGAGGGCTATGGGCCAAACTCCCGCGGACGACGCATATCCCACTGCTCGCACAATCACCCTTGGTGATGGCTTCCACTGGTTTGGCTATTACGACAAACTGCAATTCTCTCCTGATGATCGATTCGTTCTGTGCAATCGTGTTCGCTTCGAGCACCGCTCACCGACTGACATGGATGAAATCGAAGTAGGAATGATCGATCTACAAGATCAGGATCGCTGGATTTCGCTGGGGCGATCCAACGCCTGGAACTGGCAACAAGGATGTATGCTGCAGTGGCTTCCCGGTTCTTCCTGGAAAGTGATTTGGAATGATCGAGAGAAGGATCGATTTGTCAGTCACATCATGGACGTGAACACACAAGAGAAGCAGACGATCCCCAGTCCGATTTATTCGCTGTCACCTAATGGTCGTGAAGCGGTATCTTGTGATTTTTCGCGAGTTGCGGATTGTCGTCCGGGTTACGGCTATGCAGGCATTCGTGATCCGTACTTTGAAGATATGGCGCCAACGCAAACGGGTATCACCCATGTCGATTTGCAAACTGGCAAGACCAAACTGATACTATCGCATCGTCAGCTTTCTGAGGAAGGGGAAATCATTTCTAATTTGCAAGACTCCAAGCATCACGCCTACCATTTGCTCTGTAGTCCTGATGGTCAGCGGTTTATCTTGCTTCATCGCTGGACGCAACCCAAAGGTTCACACCTAACACGCTTGATCACTGCAGCGATGGATGGAAGCGATTTACGAATCGTAATTCCGAATGGTTATGCTTCTCACTTTATTTGGCGTGACAGCACTCACATTCTTTCGCAGGCAAAAGGATGGCTAGGAAATAGCCAATGGGGTAATTTTCTCTTTACAGACAAAGATTCTGGAATTGTCGAAGAGATTGGTAAAGGAGTGCTCGACTCAGCGGGCCATTTTACTTACTTGAGAAACAAGGAGTGGTTGTTGAGTGATACGTATCCTCAGGGAAGTGGGCGTTTGCAAACACCCCACTTGTATCATATTGCTTCGAATCGCCGAATTGACCTAGGGAAATTTCCATCACCCGAGTTATACAAGGGTGAATGGCGAGTCGATCTTCATCCTCGTACAAGTCGCGATGGAAGCTATGTATGTATTGATTGCCCGACGTTAGATCGCGGCAGGCAGTTAATACTGATCGATATTCGCAAAGTGACCTAGCAGTAGTTTACTTAGCTCTGCGTAAAGGGTCTTTCGTGCGGTGTTCAGCCGATTTCGGATGTTTGCGTTAGAGTCGCGTCCTCTTTATTTTCACGTGACAGCGTAAAATAGCCGAGGATTCCACCGGCGATTGCGCCACACAAATGCCCATCCCAGGAAACATTCGAACCGATCTTTGGAATCACTCCGCTAATAAGAGTCGTACCATATAACACTCCAACCAAGATCGCGACGATAAGCGGAACGGGCCGCCTTTCGCGAAATCCGGAGACGATCAAGAATGCGATGAGACCGTAAACTAAACTACTCGCTCCAACATGCACCGCTGGCCTACCGAATATCCAGAGCAACAAGCCACCCAGCAGGATGATCTCAATGACCGTCTCCCATGTTCTAGTTCTGGAACCAGCCAGGAGCGTCAACAAAATAAAAACGGGAATGGTGTTGGAAAGAATATGCCCTAGGCTGGCGTGTAGCAGCGGTGCTAAAGGTATGCCGATCAAACCGTACAAAGTTCTAGGTACAACTCCCCAATCGACAAATTGAATCGGAATGATGCAATCCAGTAGATAAACTCCCCAGAGCACTGCGACAAAGGTCAATACCCCTTGAATTTCTTCAGAAACTTTATGCTTCATCCCTAGAACTTCCTCAGAGAAGCGTAAGCCAGACTGTCATCCAAATCCGCTAACAATCGCGTCATGACATTACAAATAACAAGCGTACTTACCAGTGTTACTCGGCACTAACATCCGTTGATTGTGCCCTAAAGATACACCAAAGGCATCCAGTTTGCGCCATAAACACTGGGGTAATTTTATTAGTAGTGGCCAAATTATTGAAACCACAGTGCCTTGACCATTCGGTTATTACAATACCCAGTTGCAGTCGACTCGCAATCTGTCACCATATTCTCATCGTGGTCGATTGAATGAATCCCACGTATCACTTGCCGTACCTCCTTTGTTTACCGACTTAATCAAGATCTTGCTTGAAGGGCGACATCATGAAAATCGATGCGATCGATTTCTTCTATCTATCGATGCCAGAGGTTTTAGACATCGGAGATGGAAGCCAAGATGCGTTGTTGGTTCGCGTGTCTGCCGGCGATCACGTAGGCTGGGGCGAATGCGAAGCATCACCGTTGGTTTCTATTGCAAGTCTTGTTTGCCCGATGTCCCACAGCGCCTGCAAGCCAGTCCAAGCCTCAGTGATCGGGCAAGAGATTGATTCGCCGAAAGATATTTATCGCATCGGGAATCTGGTGCGAGCGAACAGCTTGGATTTACTGCAAGCGGATCATACCCTTTCCGGGATCGATATTGCGTTGTGGGACCTTCTCGGTCGAAGATTTGAGGAACCTGCTTGGAAACTGCTCGGCTATTCGAAGTGTTACCCAAAGATTCCTTACGCGTCGGTCCTTTTTGGCAACGATGCGAACGAAACACTTCGCAAAGGGAAAGAGATTGCCGGTAAAGGATTTCGAGCAGCGAAATTCGGCTGGGGTCCTTTCGGTACACTTGATGTTCAAGCCGATCGTGAACAACTCCATGCTGCCCGGGAGGGGCTAGGGCCCGAGGGAATTCTCTTGATCGATGCCGGAACGGTTTGGAATACCGATCTTGAGGCAGCAAGAGAGCGCCTGGAAATTCTTCAAGAAGTCCGGGCAACTTGGCTAGAAGAGCCTTTCGTTTCAGGCGCTTTAAATGAGTATCGACAGTTATCGCTGGAGAGTGGATCGGTAGGTATGGCTGGTGGGGAAGGGTGCCACAATTATCACATGGCCCAGCATATGCTTGACCATGCGGGCCTGAGATACATTCAGATTGACGCCGGTCGAATTGGCGGTCTCTCAGTGGCCAAGGATGTTGCGGACTATGCTGCTGCGAAGGGGATTACTTACGTGAACCACACCTTCACCTCGAATCTCGCCCTATCCGCTTCTCTGCAACCTTTTGCGGGTATCGAACGTGATCGCATTTGCGAATTCCCGACGGAGCTAAAATCGCTAGCGATCGAAATGACAAAGAACCGCATAACACCTGACGCCGAAGGTTTGATACAGATCCCCGATGCACCTGGACTTGGCATTGAGCCAGACCTCGTGGCGATAAAGCGTTATTTGGTGGACACCGAAATCATCGTCAATAAAAAAGTCCTCTATCGCACGCCTACTATCTGAAACCATCGTGAACCTGCGAGCCGTTCCCATCTGCTACCAAGCAAAACGCCGAAACTTGGAACACCTTGACACCAGTTGGGTCGATTGCCAGTAACGCTCAAGCGTCGACTACAACTGAGTCAGCTTATTCCCTTCCTCGTCGTATCTCATGTACGTGAAATAAATGCAGATTACTGCTAACACAGGATAGATTGGCAGATACAGCAGACTGACAAAATAGACCAAGCCCGTATTCACCAAAAAGATCAGCCCCCAAAGCCAACCGATATCTTTGAGCATCGCTCCAAATCGCTTCATTACACCAAACACCTTTATACAAACTTATATCGCTAGCCGCCTATTTCCAGCGTTACTCGTTAGTAGACAACCCAATCATAAATCCACAAGCGGGCTCACCTCGCCCTAAGGAAGAATTGGTAATTCGACACGACTTTTGTAATTCTCTCCACGCAAGACCGTATGGATCGCAGATTGAAAATCGCTTTCCTGAGCCTTGAAGATATTAGGCACATATTTCTGGGGATTGCGATCGATAAACGGAAACCAACTGCTTTGTACGTGAATCATGACTCGGTGTCCCGCTTCAAAAGTATGACAGATATCGCTTAGCTCAAAACGAATCTTTGTTGGCTTACCAGCTTCCATCGGCACAGGATTCGAAAAGCTTTCTCGGAATCTGCCCCGCAGTACTCCAGCTCGTACTAACTCCTGTCGTCCACTCTCCTGATTTTCCCTCACGTCCCTGCCGCGAGCACTAGCGCCAGAGATCCCAGGATGCACGTCGATAACCTTGACAATCCAATCCGCATCCGTAGCTGTACTGGTTACCCACAGCTCTACCGGTATTGGGCCAGCAACAGTGAGAGGCTCTGCGAGCGACTCGCTGTTATAGACCAACACATCAGGTCGCCAAGATGCGAAACGCTGATCTTCGGTAACATAATCGCGTGCCCAGGCAGTAGTGATCTCCATCGTGTACGGCACAGGTTTCTTAGGATCACTAGGAAATGAATCCGAACCTGAATCTAATTCATTGGGATTGGCAGTCAACATTCCTTCTGCATCGAGGTAATGCGACTGACTTTTTACGCTTGCTGGAGGCCAAGTATCGAATTGTCGCCAACGATTTACACCGGTTTCAAACACAGTGATCTCAGCCGGCTCGGCTGAAATATTGCCGCGCAAATGAGTTTCAAAAAAAGGCAACAAGATGTTTTGCTGGTACCACAGTGATGTGGCAAATCCAAAATCGGCTCCACCTAATTTCCGACCTTCATCTCCCGCCCATTGCCCGTGATACCACGGGCCCATTACCAAATAATTTTTGGTAGTTGGGTTCTGCTTCTCGATCGCAGCATACGTAGATAGTGGTCCGTAGAGATCCTCTGTGTCATACCATCCACCTACAGTCAACACGGCGGACTTGATATTCTGCAAATTAGGAAGAAGATTGCGAGCCTGCCAAAACTCGTCGTAGTTCGGATGATCTTCTAAATCGTTCCAAAAACCGATTTCGTCTTTGAAATATTTTTTATCAACGTTACCTAGAGGCCCAAGCTCCAAGAAGAATTGATAGCCGTCTCGAGTAGGAAACTCGAAACCTGTGTTCGATTGAGTCGTCGGCACAGGGCGAGCCTTGCCGAATGAAGAAAAGAAATTAAATCCCATAGGCAAAACGAAAGCACCATTGCGATGGAAGTCATCGAAGAACCAATCCGCGATCGGAGCCTGAGGTGATACGGCAACCAGAGCCGGATGCGAATCGATCGCACCAGCTGAAGTATAAAAGCCCGGATAGGAAATCCCCCACTGTCCAACGCGTCCATTGTTGCGAGGCACGTTTCCTACCAACCACTCCACCGTGTCGTAGGTATCACTGCTTTCGTCTACATCGATGTTCGACCTCTTATTGCGAATGTGGGGCCGCATATTTTGGAACTCACCACCACTCATATAACGTCCACGAACATCCTGAAACACAAAGATGTACTTATTCTTTTCAAACTCGACGCTAGGCCCTAACTTCGATCGATACTGGCTGAGACCATATGGAGCAACGCTATAGGGCGTTCTCATCAACAAGATGGGATATTTCTTGGCTGGGTCGACATCGTTAGGAGCATAAATGGTCGTAAACAGATCCACACCATCACGCATCCGAATCTTCACTTCTCTCTTGGAATAATTCGCGCGAATAAACTCAGCTCTTTCATCGGTCTGCGCAACACTCCCTGACGGCGATTGCCCAACCACCGACTCCACAAGCACAAGGAAAGCTAATACAATAGTGAAGCTTCTAACTAGCATGGCATTACCAAATCAAAAAATGATGATCGCTAAAACAACGTAAAATCTGCTATTACCAAACAAGTCGTGAGACGACTGCGTGGCATGTTCGTACTAAATCTGTTCGAATAAAGTAGCTCAGCACCCACTCAAACAGCAAGTTCGCCCGTTTAAGATAATCAGATCTACGCTCTCCTGACAGATAGCCCACAAGATAAACACCGTCTACACGGTAAGAAGACCAATTTCTACCTCACCTTAACCAACGAGCCTCTTCTGTGAAATGCATCGATCTCAGCGTTCCCTTGGAAGACTCCCCCAGCGAGCCACTACGAGTCATTATCGAAAGACAATCGCATAGTGATTCCGCTGGTATCATGGCGCAGATGCTAGGTGCAAAAGTCGCCGATCTTCCGGAAGGACTTGGATGGGCCAACGACAAGATCATTGCCAGTTCGCACAACGGAACGCATGTCGATGCTCCGTGGCACTACTACCCAACCTGCAACGGAACAAACGCGAGAACCATCGACCAAATGCCTCTCGAATGGTTTTTCTCCGATGGCGTGGTACTTGACTTTTCCACCCTTCCGAAAGGTTCCCTGATCAGTGTTGATGCGCTGAAGAGCGAATTAACTCGAATCAACTACCAACTCAAGTCGTTCGATATCGTTTTGATCCGCACCGACGCCGATTTGCTATGGGGAACACAGGAGTACTTCGATGCGGGCTCTGGCATGACAGCTGAGTCCACCTCTTGGCTGATCGACCAAGGCATTCGTGTGATGGGAACGGACGCCTGGGGTTGGGATCAACCATTTTGGGCCATGAGAAAACGCTTCCGCGAAACTGGCGACCCAGGCATTCTTTGGGAAGCGCATCGCGTTGGACGTTACAAAGAATATTGCCACATCGAGAAACTTGCCAACTTGCGTTCCCTTCCAAATCCGTTCGGTTTTAAGGTCTCCTGCTTCCCGGTCAAACTCACTGGTGGAAGCGCTGGCTGGACTCGAGTCGTCGCACTGATCGACGAGACTCAATAGACTTTCTCGAACTGCAAGAGAAATCGCAAACAGCAACACCCTCCTGACGCGTTTTCATCACCAACTTTCTGACGATGGCGTTTCTTGAAACCACCGAGAGAAACGTCGGCTTAGCTTAAAAAACGATCTCTTAGCTCATAACGCATTGCTTCGCACTAAAACGCATCACCTGAAAGAACTTTATCTAACAGCCGTGAACCGGCAGTATGGAGAAAATTCATCATTAAAACAGTGACTCTTCGCAAAAGAATCAGCGCCGTAAACTGTGGCTGAAGATGGTGTTGGCCAAGCCGACCATTTCCACGGTACTTTAACCCTATTGAACCGCCTGAAACGCTTGACGCGATTACGAATCTTGCCCGTCAAAGTATTTCCAGAAAACGCCCTTTAAGCGGGGCACAAAACGCCTATCAGAATGGACATCCCCCCCACAGACCGACTAGAATGGTAATGGAGTCGCTTAGCAAGTCCGGTTAAGATGTCTGCATTGCTACGCTTTGTCCTGTGTTTACCATCACTATCCTCAGTAGTCACCAGTCTATCTCACTCCCGCCTTACCGTTTCAAATCCCCCGCCTGATCACGTCCGAAAGTGCAGGGTTGAATATGGCTTTTTGGATAAGCCCATTGAGAACGATTCTCTTACTTCCATCAATGCATGTTGGCCTTTGGCTGCTCACATCGTCGTTAATGGATTGCTCAACAATCCTTGCTGCCCCAAATGAGAACATCGCCGATAATTCAGCGACGGCCTCTATTCCAACAACTCCAACAACAAGCTTCGTCAACGAAGTAGTTCCCATACTGACTCGCGCCGGTTGCAACGCTGGCACATGTCATGCGAAAGCAGGTAACGGACAAAACGGTTTTCAGTTATCGTTGCTGGGATTCGAACCCAAAGAAGACTATGACCACATTGTTATGGAGGGTCGCGGCAGACGAGTCTTCCCCGCTTCACCAGAACATAGCCTTCTCCTGATGAAGGCCACCAATAAACTTTCTCACGGTGGCGGCGCTCGACTCACTCCCGAATCAGAACATTATCACAGCCTAGTGCGATGGATCTCTCAAGGTGCTCTTTACGATGGCGACAACGCTCCTAAGCTTGTGTCGCTGGAAGTCGAACCACCAAGAGCCGTATTGGCTCGTAACAGTCAACAACAACTAAAGACCATCGCGGTTTATTCAGACAACTCTCGCAAAGATGTAACCTCTCTTGCATTGCATGAGTCCAACGATACTGGCATGGCTCAGGTGACGGAAAGCGGCATAGTCAAAATCCTTGATATCCCCGGTAAAGTTTCGGTCATGATTCGCTTTCAAGGGAAGGTGGTTGTATTTGATGCAGCCGTACCACAAGGATCGCCAGTCGACTCAATCCCTCCCTCTAAGAACTTCATCGACGATGCCGTTTTCGCGAACCTTCGCGAACTCGGTATTCCACCCTCTCCATTATGTGACGATGCAACCTTTATTCGCCGAGTATCTCTTGACATAACCGGCAAACTTCCCACGCTCGAAGAGATTACAACTTTCGAGCAAGATGCTTCTGCAGACAAGCGCAACCATGTTGTTGATCGGTTGCTGCAAAGCTCGGAGTATGCCGACTACTTCGCCAACAAATGGACCGCCATGTTGAAAAATCGCCGCGACGATGCGAGCGATATCACATCCAACTTCGCCTTCTACTCTTGGGTACGTGACGGACTTCTAGCGAACAAGCCCTACGATCAAATGGTTCGCGAGTTGCTTGCGGCGACCGGTACTGTGATCGCAAACCCTCCGGTCGCTTGGTACAAACGCGTCAAAGAACCCAAGCAGCAACTTGAAGACGTTGCCCAATTATTTTTAGGCGTACGTATGCAATGCGCTCAATGCCACCACCACCCCTTTGAACGCTGGAGCCAAGATGACTATTACAGCCTCGCAGCATTCTTCAGCCAAGTAGGTCGCAAACCCACCGCAACTCGTGGGGAAGATATGATTTTCCACAAACGAGGAGTTGCTGGGATCGCGAATATCAAGACTGGAATGACACTCCGACCGGCGCCGCTGGGCCAACAAACATTAACTATTCCCGCAGATGAAGATCCGCGACTGAAGCTTGCAGACTGGATGAGTTCGCCAACTAATCCATTCTTTGCGAAATCTCTTGTGAATCGCTACTGGAAACACTTCTTCCGTCGCGGATTGATCGAGCCCGAAGATGACATTAGAGACTCCAATCCACCCACAAATCCTATACTGCTAGCTGCACTTGAAAAACACTTTATCGAGAGCCAATTCAATCTGAAGGAGTTAGTACGAATTATTGTTCAATCCAACGCTTATCAGTTGAGTGCCATACCCAATGAGTTTAATGCTGCCGATGTTCAAAATTACTCGCACTATTACCCACGTCGCCTGCAAGCAGAAGTGATGCTTGATGCGATCGATGATCTGGCAGGCACACGAACTGACTTCCCCAATTTACCCCCTGGAACTCGAGCGATCGCACTTCCAGATAACAGCTACAACAACGCATCACCGTTCTTAAAGGTATTTGGTAGACCCGAAAATGAAAGTGTTTGCGAATGCGAACGCGTTCAGTCCTCAAGCCTTTCTCAGAGCTTGCACTTGATGAATGCTGGAGATGTGAAAGGAAAACTCGGCAATGGATCTGGACGCATCGAACAATTAATCAAATCGGAGAAAACGCTCGAAGATAAAGTTTCAGAGCTATATCTGGTTGCATTCTCTCGTAAGCCAAACGACACCGAATTAAAAACGGCTCTCGACTATTTGAAAGAATCTAGGGTGGACGCGCAGGGCAATCCCGTCGATCCCCAAAAAGTGCTTCGCGAAAGCTTTCAAGATCTCGTTTGGGCATTGATTAACTCTAAAGAATTCCTGTTCAATCATTGATGGATTCCGATATGAACTTGCCTACTTCAACCAGAGGACTGTCCCAGCAACGTGCAAGCATTTGTAAATCGCTTTGCTGTTTTGCGTTAATCGCTTGCCTAACAGGAACGGTCTCTGCGCAATCCGTTTGCCTTCCACTGCCAAGACTTCTTTCGACCACTCCCATGGGAGGAACTGTCGGAACAACCCTTGATGTTGCGATTGCTGGAGAAAACTTAGAGGATGTTACCGAACTACGCTTCCAGCATCCTGGCATAACGGCAATCGCTAAGAAAAATGATCAGGGTGCGGTAGAAGCCAATAAGTTCACTGTCACCATCGCAGCAGATTGCCCACCTGGAATCTACGAGGCACGTGCATTAAGCCGCCTAGGAATTTCCTCTGCCCGAATTTTCTCTGTGGGCACTTTACCAGAGGTTCTTCAGACTCAGCCGAATACCACCTTAGCAACCGCGATGACTTTACCTGTAAACTCGGTTTGCAATGCGACGATTTCTGCCAAAGCAATTGACTACTATTCCTTCGAGGCACAGAAAGGGCATCGCTATATAGTTCACTGCTCGTCACGAGGAATCGATTCGAAACTCGATCCCGTGGTGATTATCGCGGATCAAACCGGTAGAGACTTGGTGGTCGAAAGAAGGGGGCAAACCTTAGACTTCACTGCTCAGCAAGATGGTCGGCACGTCATTAAACTACATGAACTAACCTTCAAAGGTGGGACAGGCTATTTCTATCGCCTGACGCTGCAAGAGATTCCAGCCGATGCCCCGCTCCCCAGCTTTCACGCAACAAAGTTTGTTCGCAGCTTTTCTTGGCCACCTCGCGGGTTGCCCGCTACCGCTGCAACTCAGGAAGCTGAAGAAAATGCAACTCAATCAATCACTCTCCCTTGTGATATCAGCGGAAGATTCTTCCCAGCAGCAGATGTTGATACGTATGAATTCGCGGCAACGGCGGGAGATGCTTGGTGGGTCGAAGTTGCGTCGGATCGCTTGGGGCTCAACACAGATCCCGCAATTGTAGTGCAGCAGTCCAAAATGGAAGGTAACGAGCAGAAGTGGGTCGACCTATTGGAGTTGAACGATATTGCAAGCCCGCTTAAACCCTCGAGCAACGGTTATGCCTACGATGGCCCTCCGTTCGACGGCGGTTCCACAGACATTCTCGGTAAGCTCGAAATCAAGGAGACAGGGAACTATCGCATTTTGCTAAGCGACCTTTTTGGTGGTACTCGACGCGAGCCGCAGAATGTCTATCGACTGATAGTACGTAAAGCACAGCCTGATTTTGCTGTTGCCGCTTGGGGTTTGCACATGGAATTGCGCAACGGTGACCGCAATGCGTTATCCAAACCACTTGCACTGCGTGCCGGATCAACCGTAGCACTCGAAGTTGCCACGGTACGCCGCGATGGTTTTGACGGCGAAATTCAACTCAATATCAGTGGCCTACCCAATGGCGTTACCGCGCAAGGATTGACGATACCGGCTGGAAAGATGCGAGGAATTGTCCTGCTAACTGCAGCAAGCGATGCTCCCGCTGGGGTGTCAGATGCGACTCTGACCGCCACTGCTTTGGTCGCCGACCAAATGGTTACTCAACCTGTTCACCTTGCACAAATGGCCTGGCCGATCGTCGATTCGTGGGGCGAAATCCCCAGTCCACGTTTGCTGGAAGGAATGCCTGTTTCGGTGACCACTTCGGAAACGGCACCTATCACACTGTCTAGCTCTGAAAAGAAAGCGTTCGAAGTCAAAGCCGGTGAGAAGCTAACTCTTCCTTTAACACTTACATTGCGTAGCGAGTTCTCTGGAAGTGTATTGCAATTGAAGACACTCGGTAAAGGACTCGATAACCATCCCATGTTCAACGTTAACCTCACAGCCGCTCAAGCAGAAACGGTGATCGATACGGCGGCACTAAAGACTGCTCCTGGCGAATACACGATTGCCTTCTATGGCGTGGCAGTCCCTAAATATCGCTACAATCCGCAGGCGGTTGTGAAAGCGGAGTCCGAAAACAAAACGGCATTGGAACAAGCTGCCGCTGCCGCCGAAGAATTAAAGAAGCAGATGGAATTAGCTGGGTCATTGCCAGTCGAGAAAAAGAGCGAGGCAGATCAAAAGATCGCAGAACTGACCGCCAAGAAGCAAGCTGCCGACACTGCGGTAACGGCAGCCGCAGCTAAGCTCAAAGCGGCAACCGATGCATCAGCCCCGCGAGATACTGCCGAAATCGTAATTTCCGAACCTATCCATATTCGCGTTCTACCTTAGGAAGAGCTATGAGCGATCCATTTTACGCATCGAACATACATGACCCACATAGTCATTGCTGCGGTCCTAATGCTTTTGGCAAGGCAGGACGTCGCGGTTTCTTGCGCATGGGTCTCGGAGGATTTGCGGCCCTAAGTCTTCCAAGCGTTCTCCGCTTGCAGACACTTCAAGCCAGCGAAGCGAACAACAACTCCGGCGAGAAAACAGCAGTGATTATGGTTTGGAAGCCAGGTGGATGCTCCCATTTGGATACCTACGATCCCAAGCCGCAAATCGGTAGCGAATATCGAGGTCCATTCAAGACCATAGCCACCAAGGTGCCTGGCTTACAATTCTCCGAACTACTACCACGACAAGCAGCCATCGCTGACAAATTCGCCGTTTTGCGTTCGATGCGTCAAACTGCACCGGGGCATCCTGCAGGTTCAATGCAGATGTTGTCTGGAGATCCTGACACACGAGATAAGCCTAAACCAAAATATCCTGACTGGATGACGGTCACCAACTACTTACGATCGCTCAATGAAACACGCACAAATCCGTTGCCACGATATGTTGGTATCAACCCTCCGCTTGAATACAACGGTCCCGCCTACCTTGGAGAATCGTACTCGCCATTCACGGTGATGGGCGACCCGAACTCGCCAAGCTTCTCCGTGCCAAACATCGGTTTAACCGATGCGAACGAAGTACAGCGGTTACAACGCCGTTCGACCCTGAGACAGAATCTTGACACCTTGTCTCGCGCTTTCGATAGGGCAGGGGAGTTGGGTGCCCTAGACCAATTCGAACAGCAAGCGATGTCGCTTTTAACAAGCCCCAAAACCAAAGAAGCTTTCGACCTTACGAAAGAAGATGATCGTACTCGCGATCGGTATGGCAGAAATTCTTGGGGGCAGCAATTGCTGATGGCGCGTCGCCTGGTCGAAGCGGGAGTCGAAGTTCTCACGACCAGCCTAAGTGGTCAGCTTTGTGGAAGAGTTGGTAACTGGGATGACCACGCAGTCAATCATCACGTGTTCGACGCGCTGCGTTTCCGAGCAGAAGCGTTCGACCAAGCGGTAGCGGCACTCATCGAGGATATCTACGAACGCGGCTTAGATAAACGAGTCTTAGTTGTCGTTACTGGCGAATTTGGACGCACACCTAAGATCGAGTACTCTCCGAGCACCGGCGCGGGTAATGCGAGCGCACCGGCAGGCACGATCCAGCCTGGACGCGACCATTGGCCACGAGCCTTCTCCAATATTTGGGCAGGTGGTGGCATTCGAACTGGCCAAGTGATTGGCGCTACGGACAAACGAGGTGAAGACCCGATTGAAAGAGTTTGCTCTGCGGGTGATTTTCTCGCCACCATTTATCGACATCTCGGAATCGATTCGGCAAAAACCTTTATCAAAGATTTCAACGGTCGCCCAACTCCAATTGTTGATCATGGCAAACCAATCCCCGAATTGATCGGCTGATGATCGTTGGCCAAAATCCCCGCCCTTTCAATTGCTGCACAGTTCCGTCACGGCAGAATTGCGCAAATAGTTTTCAGGCTTTAACATAACAAGAATGCTTGCCGGTTACCCGTTCCAGACTTACGGATCACCTCCGGTCCAATAGGAACATAGACCGTTTCTATCTGGAGAGTTATCAAAACATGCGACATCCAAGTCAAATAGTCTGGATTATGTTTTGGCTGACTTCGTCGATCCCAGCATTCTCTCAATCACCCTTCTCGCAACCAAACGATGTAGAATTCACAGCAGAAATCGATGGTAGCCAGCAGCGATACGTGATCATGCTCCCAAGAGAGTTCGACAAGAACAGGGGACATTCCCTAATGATTGCTCTACACGGTCATGGCTCGGACCGCTGGCAATTCATCCAAGACCCACGTCCCGAGTGCTCTGCGGCTCGCGATGCAGCAGCCAAGTACCAAATGATTTACTTATCTCCGGACTACCGTGCCAAGACTTCCTGGATGGGACCAAAGGCCGAAGCGGATGTTGTTCAAATCATAAGTGATATTCGCAAGCAATATAAAATCACAAAAGTCATTCTTTGCGGCGGCTCAATGGGAGGGACTGGTGCCATGACCTTTGCCGCACTTCATCCCGAACTCTTGGCAGGTGTTATCGCCATGAACGGTACTGCCAACCTCCTCGAGTATGAGAACTTTCAAGAAGCTATATCGGAATCTTTTGGAGGACCTAAAAAAGATAATCCTCTTCCTTATCGAGATCGCTCAGCAGAATTACACGCGGAAAAGTTTACGATGCCAATCGCTTTTACGACCGGTGGAAAAGACACCTTGGTTCCTGCCGCCAGTGTACTGCG
>JBEGUT010000015.1:0-18393 GCA_041178745.1 Planctomycetota bacterium
GGCGATTTCTTGAATGAATCGCTTCCCTGGTTCATCCTTTGGATGTGCCTTACCTGCATAAACAATTTGAATAGGACGAGCAGAATCGCTCAGCAGTGCCGCTATTCGATCGACCTGTTTGACCAATAAGTTAGCTCGCTTGTAGGTTGCAAATCGTCGACCAAATCCGATAGTCAGTGCGTTAGGATCGAGCAGATTTCGAGCTGCTTCGATAATTTCATCGCTTTCACCTCGGCGTCGCGACTGGCGGCTTACGCGGCGACGTACGAACGCGATCAAGAGATTCTTAAGTGCGTTGTGCGTTTCCCAAAGCTCACCGGCATCCACTTTGTGGATGTATTGCCAAACCTCAGGCTCACCCATTCTTGATTGCCAACCGGCAGGGAAGTGTCGGTCGTATAACTGGGCCATCTGCCAAGCTAACCAGCTTTGGATGTGTACACCGTTGGTGATGTGTCCTATTGGAATTTCTTCTTCGGTACGATCAGGCCATAGCGTATGCCACATACGTCGCGAAATATGTCCATGCAACTGACTAACTGCATTGGCTCGGCGAGAAAGTTTCAATGCCAACACGGTCATGCAGAACGTCTCAAGATGATCATCCGGACGAACTCGGCCAAGTCCCATCAACTGCTCAGCTGTGATACCTAAATGGTCGCGAAGCGGACCAAGATGCTCTTCAATCATCGCGGCATCAAAACGGTCGTGGCCAGCAGGTACTGGAGTATGTGTCGTAAAGACCGTGCAACGTGCAACTTCGCGTAAAGCGTTGTCGAAGGTTTGGCCATCATCATGCATCCGCTCGCGGATCACTTCCAGCGATGCGAATGCACTGTGACCTTCATTGAGATGGTAAACCCCAGGATATACTCCGAGCGCTCGAAGCGCCTTAACGCCACCGACCCCCAATACGAGTTCCTGGCGAATACGAGTTCTCTCATCGCCACCATAGAGACGACTCGTCAACTCGCGATCTTCTGGCTTGTTTCCTTCGACATTGCAGTCGAGAAGGTAGAGCTTGATGCGGCCAACGTTCATCAACCAAACTTTGGCTACCAATCGTCCATTACGGGTATCAATGGATACCATGATCGGCAATCCATCTTTTCCAAGAGCTGGTGTAATGGGAAGGTTTTCAACCTTGGTTTCGATGTACTCCTCGCGTTGGTAACCTTCATCATCAAGATGCTGCTTGAAGTAGCCTTGCGAATAATACAAACCGATACCGATTAACGGAACGCCGAGACCACTAGCGCTTTTGACGTGGTCACCGGACAATACGCCAAGACCACCTGAATAAATCGGGATTGATTCGTGCATGCCAAATTCAGCAGAGAAATAAGCCACTGGTTTTGCGCCGAGCACCCCTGCTTGGGTACTCGCCCAAGTATTCTGTGACTCCAGGTTTTCCTGCAATCGACGATAGGCGTAATTCACACGAGAATGTAAAACCATCTCGCTAGCTCGAACCGAAAGTCGCTCTGGAGTGAACTCTCTTAAAAGAGCGATCGGATTGTGATCCAATTGTCGCCATCGTATCGGATCGATATCACGGAATATGTTGGCAACCTCAGGATGCCAACACCACCAGAGGTTCTGTGACAGCGACACACACTTGTTATACAGAACATCTGCTCCCGCCTCAGTTCCGCCAGACTGATTCGCGATATCCGTTCGAACCGAAGTCTCAAGTTGAGTCATGATCTTCCTTCGTGATGCTTGAATGGCTTGAGTAAATGATTATCTGAGCAAGGCTCTCAAGAATTACGCCGAACGACCGTTCGAACCTTCCTTGGCATGAGCCTCGTTTGCTTCCAATTGTAAAAAAATGCTGCTTCGCGTTTACGACGGATTCTCACTTTAAAATTGCGTCTATTCCCTTCGTACCAAGACCTAATCAAAAGTCACCGCTGAAAACTAGCACGCAGCGATTCTTGGAGTCTGATTTATCTTCCGAAGCGAACCTTCAAAAGGTTCAACCTTTAGTAGGGGTATGACGACAACTTTGCGATCGATCCATCAAAAACGGGAATCCATTTAAAATGCACTCCCGTGGGGTGCGATCGGCGAATGCCGCCATCCAACTTGATCTCAAACCTCCAGGAACTTTCCTACCGTTAAAGGAGGATGCCGAATGTAAGGGGATGAGTTAATATAACAGCAGCTTTATCCAGCGGGGAACCAATGCCTGAAAATTACGATTCAACAATCTTTAACGATTACAAGGGTTGCAGGCAATGGCTTGAGGAGATTGCTGGCGCATCGCAAATGGTTGACGCCACACGGAAATGGCCGGCCAAGTCGCTTGAGCAACTGGCCAACAATGGAGTACTGGCTGGACTCTTCTCGAACGAACGTGGTGGAACAGGTTGGTCTTCTGAATCGCAATTATCGGCTTATTTTCACATTGCTAAAGCCTGCTTAACCACTGCCTTCATTCTCACTCAATGGCATGCCTCCACCAAACGACTGGAAGTACATGCCTCGAAAGCTTTCTGGGATAAGTGGCAAAACTTACTCGTATCAGGAACGGCTTGGACGACAGTTGGTATCAGCCATCTGACCACGAGCCGACAGCATGTTACCAATCCTCCGCTGACTGCCACCCGCACCTCCTCCGGCTACCAACTCAACGGCTATGCACCATGGGTCACAGGAGCGGCGCATGCACAGCTTTTAGTTGTGGGAGCCGTGACTGAAGAACAACAGCAGATCCTCGTCGCTGTAGAGACTGCTCAGCCAGAAGTTATTTCAGGCCAGGGCTTTCCCTTGATCGCGCTGTCCGCTAGCTGTACAGATCGAGTTGATTTCCACAGCGCTTTTGTTCCCCAGCATTACGTGCTTGCTGGCCCGAATGAACAAGTTCTAAAATTGGGAAGCACTGGTCCAGGCGGACTCCATACTTCGATACTTGCCTTGGGACTGGCTTCTCGCGCTATCGACTATCTGCTCGAACAATCAACACTTCGCCCCGACTTTCTTAAACCGAGTGAAGAGCTACAAGCGGAGTTAACCCTGCGATTAAACGAACTCCTCTCCATCGGCTGCGGTCGCCCGTCGGTTAGCTTAGATCAGCTACGGCAACACTCCAATAGCTTGGTTCTGCGCGCGACACAAGCTGCACTTGCCGCAGCTAAAGGAGCAGGCTACTGTTCCGATCATCCAGTCGGACGATGGTGTCGCGAAGCACTTTTCTTCCTGGTCTGGAGTTGCCCTCAGTCGGTCGTCCGAGCGCAAGTGTGTGAATTGGCAGGACTTTCAGAATGATCAATGAAGCACGTTCCATTTTTATCGCGGATTTTCTATGGATCAAAAAACACCTCACGTCGTTTGGCACCAACAATCCATCGGTCGTCCAGAACGGCAAGCCTTGCTTGCACAGAAAGGTTGCGTTGTTTGGTTCACGGGTCTAAGTGGCAGCGGCAAAAGCACGCTGGCTAATGCCCTAGAATCTCTGCTATTTAGCACCGGGAAAAAAACGTTTCTGCTCGATGGCGACAATATCCGACATGGACTCTGCGCTACTCCCCAAATCCTTCAACCCCTCTACGGTGAAGATTTCGCTCAACGATTTGGACTCGGCTTCGCCTCCGAAGATCGACAGGAAAATATTCGACGTGTCGGCGCGGTCAGTCAACTTTTGGTCGAAGCAGGACTGATCGTTCTCACCGCCTTTGTGAGTCCCTATCGCAACGATCGAGACCGCGTGCGTCAGTGGGTTTGCGAAAGAGGAACAGCGACGGACTTCATCGAAATCTTTGTCGATACCCCCTTGGATGTCTGCGAGCAACGGGATCCCAAAGGGCTCTATAAACTCGCACGCGCAGGAAAGATCAGTCACTTCACCGGCATCACTGATCCGTACGAACCACCCATTAATCCCGAAATCCATCTCGATGGTCGTCAGCCCATCGACCAACTCGCGCAAATTGTTTATCAAGCCTTAAAAGAGCGAAACAAACTGACCGACTAAGCGACCTGGATCGTGATAAAGTAAAAAAGTGGTTCGGATCGATCGATCCGAACCACTTTACAAATAGGCTCTTGAAACGAATAGCTGAGAGTTAACTTAAGGGCTCTCATTCTCCAAAGCTGCTAAACCTGGGCCAGTAACTTCTTGCAAACGAGCGTTTTCGGCGACAAGCTTGCTATACATCGCCTGGGTTTCTCGGAACAACTCGCTCAGTTTCGTTCGAGTCTTCTCCAATTCATCGGTCAAGCGAGTTGCTTCACTGGTTACAACTTCCAACTCCTTGCCATATTGAGATTGTTCTTTCTTCAAGTTGGCAATTTCAACTTGTCGTCCTTGAATCTGCTCACCTGCAATACGATTCGCTTCGGTTAACACGGCTGTTTCACGCTGCATCCAAGCAATACGCTCAGTAACGTCAAATTGATGGCGATCGAGCAAGCGGAAACCGTCATCGTAATCATTCAATGAACGTACGTAGTATCGATTGATCAACTTCGCCACGCCTTGCTTAATCAACTCCTCGGCCTTGGAGAATACAAAGTCGATTTCATCATCAACCTTAAACTCAACTCGCTCCTTTCCCTCACCTCGCTTCAAACGGTTATCAACCGTTCGGCCGTCATCATCGAAGTAACCACCATCCAGTGCGGTGCTGACCTGAAGACTATCGACGTCCAACGAAAAATCTTTGATAAACTTGATACGCTCCCAGACAACATCCGGTGGATCGTTATCATTAGCCGCTTGGCCGTCGCGAGTATAGCTATCGATCACAGCTTGGCGATTGGATTCTGGCAGAGCTGCAAAGATTTTATTCAACACATCCGGATCCATACGGCCAAACAATGCATCTTCTGAAGATGCTGATCCGACTTCGGCGAAAGCATCGTGCGAATCAAGTGGCATCAATTCATATAGCGACCACTGATTCGATTCACCAACCACCTTATCATACTGTGGCGATCTCAACGTAGGTGTCAGTGTGACAGTTCCATTCTGATTGTCAGCAACTACAAACTCTCCTAGATAGCTGGATGGCATCAAGCGTCCACTCTCATCTGCTTTTTCAGTGAAAGCGTAAACGACCGTGTTAGGAGGTAGGGAATTTCCTGTAGGTGCAGCAGCAGCGGCAGGTGCGGCTCCGCCAGCAGCCGCTGGGTCTGCGGCAGGATCAGCAGCGGCAGGTGCGACTGCAGGTTGCGCACCCAAATTCAATTGAACATTGTTGCCCTGAGTTTGCACCAGTGTCGCTGAGTTCCAAACACGACCACGATCCAAGGTCAACCTTCCCAAAGCATTCTGCAATGGAAATAACTTTGTGATGTCCTGCGTTGGATTGGTCAGCTCACCATACTTCAATGTCACGGATTCTTTTTCCGCATCAACCACTTTCTTGGCCAACGAATCATGCAGTCGTACCCATCCACCACGACGCTGTAACACTCCAGCCGACGCTACTAGAAAAGCAATCGACTCCAAGAAAAGAAAACTGATCAGCAAGGAATGCAAAACACCCCAACTGCTCGCTGACTTATACAAGAAAAAGCCAAACGCAAAGATCGACAGAATCAAAACAACCAGGAATAAGATTCCAAGTATATCCATGGCGAGCTCTAGTGAATAAAAAGCACTGAAAGGGAACCCCTTCGCGGGCTCCAGACATTGCAGCAGAAACAGGGAAAAGATTCGATCGCCAACACTTAAGTCCAATTTCGATGGTAAGTTGGGAGCTTTAGAGTGTCAAGCAATCGCCTTGCGGATTAGGCAAGGTTCACGAAGAGACTGGGCAATCTGAGCCAAATCGAAAAAAACGGCAAACAAGGCACATCCGGAAAAATCGATATCAAGTTCTCGACCCAATTATCCCGAACCATCGATATACACGGTAAAGCTTCTCTCAGTGACATGATCAAACAACGCATGCCAATCGGAGAATTTTGGGTTTCCAAACCTCCCTCACCGTAAGGGATAGCTGCGCCGCAAGATACAAAATCGCTGCGATTTTAGTGATATTATTGAGACACCGGGCCACTAATCGGACAACAACCACCCCCGAAATAGTGGCTAGGTGATTCCGCACGCCCGAAAGCAAGGATGACTTCGGAATGCTTGGTTCGAAAAAACCTTTCCACAAATCGATTCCCTCCCCCGACACTGCCTCGCAATCGGTTCTCGGTCCCAGAGACCTAGAATCCCATTCCGAGCGCAACGCGGCATCGCTTTCATGGCGAAACTCGGCGATTGCAACATCGATTCTTTGTGGCCTGCAAATCCTAAGCCTAGTGTCTTTGTTCCTGGCGGGTTGCAATCGAGCCTATTACCGCAACCAGGCAGACGAAGAAGCTTACGCGCTGATGGACGAAAAACAGCAGGACTCGGGAGAGGTCAGCATGCCACTGCGCATCGCCGTGGATCGACGCTCCAGAATGTTCGATCCTTTTAACCCTGACCGCCCCCCTATGCCCGAAGATGACGCGGCTTCAAATCGTTACATGGAGCTCGTGGATGGGAAAAAGGGCTATCCTCTTTGGAAGGCTAACGGCACTACAAATACAGCTGAAAGTCCTGACTGGTGGGCAACCCTTCCGCTCGATGAGCGTGGTGTGCTGGTACTGAATTCCGATGATGCAGTTCGCTTAGCGCTATTGCATTCACCCAACTACCAACAGAACCTAGAAACACTCTACCTGTCGGCGATCGACGTCAGTAGCGAACGCTTCTTGTTAGACACCCAGTTTTATTCCGGCTGGGGAGCCCAATACACGGCCTTTAACGGCGGTTCCACCGTGACTGCTTCTCCATTCCGTAGAGGCTCGCGTCCGCTAACGATACAAAGGCGTTTCGCCACGGGTGCCGATTTGCTCGTTGGCATCGCCAACTCCATCACATGGCAACTCAGCGGTCCGGACACTCAATCAGCGAATACCATTCTTGATTTCACTTTTATACAACCTCTGCTCAGACAAGCAGGACGCGATGTTGTACTTGAACGATTAACGTTGGCTGAACGTACTCTGTTATCTAATGTGCGAGCTTTCGAACAGTATCGTCGAGGTTTTTACTTACAAGTTGTAACGGGCCGTGGCGCCGATGCTGGACCATCACGTCGTGGTGGTGTTTTCGGTGGTGCTGGTCTCGAAGGTTTTACTGGTCTTGGTGGTGGATTCGGACGAGTCGCCGGTGGTGGCGGTGGCGGTGGAGCAGGTTTTGCTGGCGATGGTGGAGTTCCACAAGCAGGCGGTTTTATCGGATTGCTGCAAGATCAATTACAGATTCAAAACCAAGAAGAAAATGTCGCGAGACTTCGCGATAATCTTTTGCGATTAGAGGACACACTTCGAGAATTGCTTACCACGATTCCCGCCACTCAGGAAACGATTCCTCGCCAGCAATTGCAGGTTTCGCAAGCCCAGCAAGCCCTTTTCTCAGCGCAAAGCCAACTGCTCAATGCCAAAGCAGGCTTTGAACAAAGCCTCGATGCGTTCAAGCGAACAATGGGACTTCCTCCCTACATTTGCATCGAATTGAGAGATCCACTGCTATCGCAATTCCAGCTTATCAGTAGCGACCTAAAACAACGACGCAATCAAACCGCCGCCATTCGAGATGCGGTCGGCCGTGTCAATTTTGAATTGCTAGGCTTCAGCCAAGAACAACAAGATCCTCAAACACTACAATCCTACCGAACCATCAATCGTACTCCTGAAGTCGCTAATGCCTTAACGAATCTTCGCAGTCAACTCTCTCCTGTAGCTGAAGTAAATCGAAAGCTATTGGAAGAAGATATTCCTCGCATTGAAGGGGATCTACAGCGTCTGATCGACTCACTTCCTAAACGATCCCAACAGCTGGGACAATTGCAAACGGCCTACGAGCGAGAGAAGGAATTGATTTGCACTCTGCTACCTAAACCCGATTTGGATACGCAGCTATTCAGCGATGCGGAAATCAAAGCATTGCCCAACCAACTGCAATCGGAACTGAATCGACTGCGCGATAATTTCACTTCTTATCGAGACCGCATTTCAGCGCTCGATAAGGAAATTGCTGATCTCAACACACCCGCCGGAAACGCAGCAACTCCTAAGGATGATTATCAAAATATTCGCGACAAAGCGATTCTCGCTAGCCAATCGCTTATCGCATCGCTGTCGGAAGACGTTCTTGCTTTACAACTGATCGAAGCTCGAGCAAGAACCGAAAGCATTGTGCTTCCAGATATCGAACTGGAACCTCGCGACGCTGTAGAAGTGGCTCGTCGCAATCGACGCGACTGGATGAATGCTCGTGCTTCGCTGGTCAACAGCTGGCGAGCTATCGAATTGGTAGCTGACGAACTAGAATCCTTCCTAGATGTTGTTTTTAGTGGCGATATACGAAATAGCGGTAACAATCCGCTTTCACTCGACAGCGCAACAGGTCGTCTCCGCGTCGGTCTCCAGTGGGATGCACCGATTACTCGACTGCAGGAACGCAATCGTTATCGCCAAGCGTTGATTGAGTATCAGCAAGCGAAGCGATCGTATTATCAGTTCGAAGATAATATTTGGACGTTGATGCGAGCAATCTTGCGCACGATTCGCGCGAACCAAGTTAACTTTGAATTGCAACGTTACTCGGTGAGAATTGCCGCGCAGCAAATTGTACTCAACGAAGACATCCGCCAAATCAATGAGGCACTCAGTCAAGCGTCTGGTCCCACAGCAGCCCGAGATACCGTGTCAGCGTTGCAAGATTTGCTGAACGCTCAAAACACGTTTCTCGGTGTCTGGGTCAACTACGAAGTTTTAAGACGCACCTTGGATCAAGAACTGGGAACGATGCAGTTGGATTCGGAAGGTCTCTGGGTCGATCCAGGTCCATTGAGACTCGATACGATCGGCGCAGGCATGGGACTTGATGGAATGAACATGCAAGCTGCTCCCTATGGCACCCCCGAAGAAATTCAGGGCACGCCAATTGAGCCAGAGATGAATGCGAACCCAAACAATGGACTCGTTCCTGGCAACCAAGGCGCAATGCTGCAGCGTCAAGGATCGAATGTTCTTTCTGCAGATCCCCAAAGCTCCGCTTCCTCTGCTTACAACACGCCGGATGAAAAACTCGTTCAGCCCCCAGTCACAGTCTCACCGGTTCGAATGCTCGTCGGCGGGCAACCGCCTGCAGCTTCGCCGCCAACAAATTCCCAACCTTCTAATTCGCTTCCACCAATACCCTCTACTCAAGATCCGCGAGGATATTGGTCAGACAAAAAGTAACAATAAAATCGCGTCTGAACGGGGCTTTCAACACAATTCTCGCCCATTTTGAATGGGTGTCGAACAAGGCGCGAAACTGAAATACCACTTCGGTGTTTTCAAAAGAGGGAGAATTAGCCAAAAACCCTTCTTTATGAGGGTGCTCATTCTGATTTTGTTGTCGTTAGACTACACTATCTCGGGTGCCGTAGATTCAAGCTGAGCTTACCACGCTTTTGAAAGACCCTATTCCTGGGTTTTCCGAGACGCGGAGGGTCTGGCGCAAGAGCCGGAATCTAAGACCCAAATCCCAGAAATTCACCCGCCTGAAATTAATAGTCCTTCCTCGCCCAAATTGTGAGACTTGTCATGTCATCCGCTTTAATGCAAAGCCTCAAAGCCGAACTTTCAAGTCACGGACTGCGCGTCAATCGGCGTGGAAAAACACGCTGGATAGCCATTTTGATAATCCTCGGCGTCGCAGGAACCGCTCTGGGATGGCGAAGCATGTACGGCTCCAGCAAGCCTACGAATGTCAAAGAGCTCATCACCGAAGTTGTTAAGCGAGGGCCTTTCGATCATATCGTTCTGGAAGATGGTGAAATCGAAAGTAGCGAAAACCAGGAAGTTGTTTGCCAGGTCAAATCGAAAGGTGGCAGCGGCATTCCCATTCTGTGGGTGATCGATGAAGGGACTTACGTTAAGGCAGGCGATAAGGTCGTTGAGTTAGACGAATCGGCTCTGCAGACCGAAATGAAAAGCCAGCGTATCATAGTAAGCACTGCCGAAGCCACCGTGATCGGATCAGAAGCGCAAGTCAAACAAGATGAAATCGCTAAAGAAGAATACCTCCAAGGCACCTACCTTACCGAACGCAAAACCATACTCAGCGAAATTGCCTTAGCGGAGCAAGATCTTCGCAAAGCAGAACTATCCCTTGGCAGCGCCGAGAGACTCGCCGCGAAAGGAACCTTGAAACCACTTCAGATCGAAGCGGAAAATTTCGCTGTTCAAAACGCTCGCAACCGCCTCGACTCCTCACGTGCTAAGTTGAAAGTGCTTGATGAATTAACCAAGGAGAAAATGTTAGTTCAGTTCGATAGTAACATCGAGAAAGCAAAAGCGAAGTTGGAATCAGATCGCAATACGCTCGAGGAGGAAAAGGCGAAGTTGACCGAACTTGAGGAACAGATCAAGTTTTGCACGATCACCGCTCCAGCCGATGGACAAGTTGTTCACGCCAATAAATTCAGCAACCGTGGAAATTCGGAATTCGTCGTGGAAGCAGGAGCATTGGCCCGTGAGCGGCAAGTATTGATCGTGCTTCCTGATCCCACCAAGATGCAAGTCAAAGCTAAGATTAATGAATCTCGCATTACCTTGGTTCGCGAAGGAATGCCATGCAAAATCCGTGTCAACGCAGTGGAGGGTGACTTGCTTGGTCAAGTCACAAAAGTAAATAAGTACGCGGAGCCCGGAAGTTGGTTCAGCTCCTCGGTCAAAGAATATGCTACTTCCATTCAAATCCAAAACCCTCCACCCGTGATTCGTACAGGTATGACCGCTGAAGTGCGTATCTTTGTCGAACAGCTTCAGGATGCGTTACAGATTCCCGTACATGCTGTTTACGAACACAAAGGTCATCATTTCTGCTTGATCAAAAATGGCGAGAATTTTGAAACGCGTGAAGTAAAGATTGGTGCAAGCAATGAGAAGATGGTCACAATCACCGACGAACTTAAAGAAGGGGAAGTCGTTGTTCTGAACCCTCGATCGCATCTCGACAAAATGAAACTTCCTGAGATTGAGGAAGTGGATGATCGCGAGAAACTTCAAGAGATCGCTAAAACCGTTCCTTCCCAAGCAAAAGGTGCACCACCCTCTGGCGGTCCCGGTGGCAGTCCAGCTGCAGGCGGGCAGGGTGGTGGTCGAGGTGGTCCTGGTGGTGAACTCTCCGCAGCCAAGATGGTCGATTCCACCATGGAAAGAGCAGACACCAACAAAGATGGTGAGCTAACCAGCGATGAGATCGATACTCTTGACGCTCGATTTAAAGATTCCGTGAAGCAAGCGGATACCAACGGCGATGGCAAGGTCAATAAAGCCGAATTGACCGTTGCGATGGGGAAAGTAGTTGCAAGAATCAAATCGATGATGGGTGGTGCTGGAGGCCCTGGTGGAGGTGGTCCTCCAGGCGGCGGTGGTGGACCAAGATAGTTAGTCTGAGCTCACCCTATGGCCGAGGCCTCTATGATCACCCCAACCAAAAAACTTGCCTGCGCTGTACGCGATCTCAAAAAGGAATATGTCCTTAAAAGTGAGACGGTTCGCGCCTTGCGCGGAGTCTTCTTTGATGTACCGGAAGGTGATTACGTCGCCATCATGGGTCCTTCAGGTTCCGGCAAAAGTACCTTGCTCAATATGCTTGGTTGCCTCGATAAACCATCCTCAGGACAACTGCTATTAGGTGACGATGATGTCGCCAAAATGAGCGACGATCAGTTGGCTGAAGTTCGATCCAAACGCATCGGTTTTGTTTTTCAGTCTTACAATTTGATCCAGCAACTTACGGTTGTAGAAAATATTCAAGTCCCACTTTTCTATCAGGGACGATTGGGTGCGAAAGAACAGGCCCGCTGCATTGAACTTGCCAAGATGGTCGGGTTGGATGGACGCCTGTCGCATCGCCCCAACCAACTCTCGGGTGGTCAACAGCAGCGTGTGGCGATTGCTCGCAGCCTTGTTAACGACCCATACTTTATTCTTGCGGACGAACCTACTGGTAATCTTGATTCACGAACCACTGAAGAAATCTTGCAACTCTTTCATCGCCTTAACGATGAGGGCCGCACGATCATCTTGGTGACGCACGAAGATGAAGTTTCCAAACGTGCCAAAAGGGTTGTGCGTCTGAAGGATGGTGTCGTTCAGTGGGATCGATTCAATTCGGAAGAATCCCGTCGTGAAGCGGCCGAACATGCTTTTCGCAACTTGCCGGCGGAGGTTTAATCCATGCTCTTCATGTGGTATCGAACCTTCCAACTTGGTATCAAGAGCCTTTGGCTCCACCCGATGCGATCCCTGCTAACCATGCTTGGTATTTTCATCGGAGTGGCAAGCGTTATCTGGTTATTGGCAATCAGCGAAGGAATCAGCCTAGAGGCTCAGCGACAAATCGCCAGCCTCGGTGCGGACACTATCATCATTCGCTCAGTCAAGCCACCTTCGGAAAAGCTTTCGCCTCAAGGTGTCACGCCTTATGGACTCAAACGTTCGGAATTGGACATGCTGGTATCCACGATACCAACCATCCGAGCAGCATTACCGATACGAGAAATTCGTAGGCAATTTCAATACAAAGACCAACAGATTGATGGACGCTTGGTCGGCTGCACTCCCGAATACGCGGAAGTTACTCGCTTGCGGGTTGAGGACGGTCACTTCATCACCGATGCAGAAAATTTTCGACGCGAAACCGTATGCGTCCTCGCTGCCCGAGTCGCCGAGCGTCTCTTTCCTTACGAAAATCCACTCGGTAAACGAGTCTATGTTCCCGAGAACAAAGACTTCTATACCGTTATTGGAATCCTTGAACATCGTAATGCGTCTGCTGCGATTGGAGGATCTTTGGCTGCCCAAGATTTTTCGAATGACATCTACATCCCAATACGCACGCTACAGCAGCGTATTGGTGATACGATCACGACACGACGTGGTGGGACCTTCGAAGGTGAAATCCTCGAACTGAACCAAATAACCCTGATGACACGCTCTGTGGATGACGTCAAATCGACCGCGAGCTTAGTGGAACAGGCGATGCTAGGCCATGATGAAATGAAAGATATCTCGGTCGTTGTTCCGCTCGAATTACTCGAACAAGCAGCTACCACCCGGCTTATGTTCATGATTTTTATGGGACTGGTTGCTGCGATTTCTTTGGTCGTCGGCGGTATCGGCATCATGAACATCATGCTCGCAACCGTCACTGAAAGAACGCGAGAAATCGGTATTCGCCGCGCTTTAGGCGCCAAGCGGTCCGACATCATTCGTCAATTTCTCGTCGAGACTATTGTGCTTAGTGTTGTTGGCGGCTCGACCGGTATCCTGGCAGGTGTAATTTGCAATCCTGCGATCTCACTTGTTCGCGATGTGATCAAAAGTCGCTTCCCAAGCACGTTTGAAGCTCTCCCGGAAGTTGTTCAGAAGCTCACACCAACCATCGTTCCCGAATCGATTCCTATTGCATTCGGCATCTCGGTAGTCGTCGGTGTCGTCTTCGGACTTTATCCTGCAATCAGAGCCGCTTCGATGAGCCCTATCGAAGCATTGCGGCACGAATAATCGTTTACCGCAAGTCCCTTATATTTCCGATTGTTTAAGTCACCAGACACGACGAATGGCCATCTCTTCGATCGCTTAGCTCTTTTGAATGTCTCTTCGTCCCTGTCGACGCGAGGATCTTTCTATGAAACATGCAGCCATTAGCATCATCGCATCTTGCTGCCTTGCCTTGACGTCAACTTCGATCGTAGCTCAGGAGAAATCGGAGAGCACCACCCCCACGCAGACTAGCTCCTTCACGCAACTACCAGCGGATTACTTCGGCGGACTAATCGAAGAGATGAAAATTCACTGGCCCGCAAACCGACGCATCACGATCGTCGCGCATGGACATTCGGTTCCCGCAGGCTACTTCAAAACTCCCGAAATTCGAACCTTTGATTCCTACCCTTCGCTACTTCATCAGCGTTTAGCAACGTTATTTCCTACGGCTGTTATCGAAATGGTTGTTACGGCGATCGGGGGCGAAGCCTCATCGAGCGGTGCAAATCGATTCGAACAAGACGTTTTATCGCTCAAGCCCGATATCGTTTTGATCGATTACGCCCTGAATGATCGTGGAATCGGTCTTAAGACATCACGCGAAAATTTAGAGAAAATGCTCTTACAATGCACCGAGCGAAAGATCAAAGTCATCCTTCTCACTCCTACCCCTGATCAAACGGAAGATATTCTCCAAGCCGATACTCCACTTAACTCCTTCCAGGAAATGATTCGTCAATTGGCGATTCAACATAACGTAGCTATGGTGGATAGCTACGAAGCCTTTCGGCAGCGAGTCGCTTCCGGCACACCATTGCCACAACTCATGTCGCAAGTCAACCATCCCAATCGCCAAGGTCATGAGTTAGTCGCCGATTTACTCACTTCCTTATTTTCAACATCCGGCAGCAAATGACCGTGTTGCTAGCAAAGCATTTCATTAAGGTCAACAAGAAGTTCTCCTTTGAAATTTTTACAAAAATCGCTCTAGCTCTCGCTTCGCGTAATTGCTACTTTTCGCGAAATTCGTGCGCCCTTGTGCGAGCGCCGGAATGTATTGGGACGTACTCTAGTTGAGTGGATAGAGTCGTCCAGATGGAGCGAAGTGAGATTCATGGGCCGATACCGCAGGAAAAGAAAGAGCAATACACAGCGCATTGCCAGCTTGGTAGCTCTCGGCTTGCCAGCTCCGGTTCAGCGAGTCGCGGACACTAAACTTGGCTCGCTCATGATGCTTATCTTCATTCCAGCGATGATCATCAGTGGCGTGCTTACGGTCGATTGGGAAAATGGACATCCAAAAATAAACATCGATCGTCTCAAAGCAAAAGCCCTCAAGGACAAAGCTGCATCGGAGCTCACGCAGCTAAGCAAAGATGGAACTCTGCAGCAGTGGCACAATAACGCGCAGCAGTTTTGGAACAATGCTCAGAACAACTTGGCTCCCCAAGGTCAACCTTCTTCGGGAAACTTGACTTGGCCAAGCCAAGCTGGAGGGCAAAACCAGGGCCAGAAAGTTTTTCCATCAACCAGCCCCGCATCATCACAAGGCAACCTTGCTAATCAGGCCACTAATCAATGGCAGGGAAATCAAGGTTACGCCCAAGGCAACTGGCAACAGCCCACCAATCAAAACCAAGCCGGAGGAACTTGGGCGAACAATCAGTACTCGGGTGCGGCACCCGCAAACCAACCCGGCTACACCAATCAACAAGGCTACAATCCACAGCAAGGTTATGCTCAACCAGGTTATGCTCAACCAGGATACGCCCAACCAGGCTATGCTCAACCTGGTTATACCCAGCCCGGCTACGTGCAACCTGGCTACAATCAGGCTGGGAGTTCGACTCCTGGCTATACGGGACAAACCAGCAGCAACCCAGCCACTGGCGGTTGGCTACGATAGTCTCTTCGCCACTGCTGGCCAATGAAGCAACAACTGCTTCGCGAAGAATCTAAAACACACTGGTTCCAAACTGTCTCCTACAGTTTAACTCTCCAGCCGATACGACTTAGCAGGGCCGTCAACGCACCGACAAGCAAAGTAACAGCGAGTGGCCTCGAGAGGGGATGCAACCACGCTTCGCTACCCCACTGCTGCCATACATTCCAGCCAATCACTTTGAGCAAGGCGAGAAGGCATGGGACGAACAAGAAAGCGAAAAGAGGGTTGGCACCAATATCAGCTAACCACTGAAGTCCACTATGATATCCTCCGCGATCGACGATTCCCCAGAGAATAATCCATAGTACGGTTGAGAGCGAAACAGAATATAAAATCCAAGCTGGCGTTGCATTGATTTTATTGATCCCATAAGCCGCATCGTAAATCACTGCCGCGATGAAAGAGCCGGCTACCAAATAAACCGTACTGCGACAAGTCTCGGCAACGGAGCAATATCGACTCTCTAGAATCTGCTTACCTAAGATGGATCCTAGGACAGCACATCCACCGAGCGGGCCAATCACGGTTTTAAAATCAACAACCGAATCAATCCGCAACAATAACTTAGCGCCTTCCTGCAGATAAGGCCCAAGACTTCCCAGCCATGTTCGATCGCGCACCCTCTCAAGTAATTCTGCTGGATCCGCAAAGTAGAGCGCGAATAACATTGCGGCTGCCGCCACCAAGCCTGCTTGTCGACCTCCGGATAACGCGTAACAAAGTATGGTGACTAAATAGGCCCAGCCGATCAAACCAAGAATTCCCCACCACTGAATCGTAAGCCATTCACCGCGATTGCTTTTATAGTAAGCGGCCAGAAAGGCTAAGGCGATCATCGCACTAATGCGGATCAGACTTTGTGAAGCTGCGGAAATCGCCAATCCCTTCGGCCAATCCATCCAGCCAATGATGAAGCAACTAAGCATAATAAACGACCATAAACCGCTGCGCCAATTTCCACCAAAACTGTCTGCGTTGACCATCAACAAACCCATTACCAGCAGGCTCGTGGTACGAGTTAGAATATGATAGGCCGTAAGCCAGTAGTTCTGATCCGAAACTCGATGTAGCGATAAAGGAACTGACGCTCCAACAAGAAACAAAAACAGCGGAAAACAAAAATCCGCAATCGTCATATAGTCATCGGTAGAACCCGCATGCTTGAACCACCAAGAAACTTGCTGAATCGAAGCAGCATCGTTCACAAAAATCATCAACAAGACCGAGATGCCACGAAGCACATCGATCGACAAAATGCGATTAGAAGTATTCTTAGAATTCACAGCAGCAAGCTCATCAGGCTAAGGGGAAGAGGGATTCAGAGAGGGGAGGGAAGAGCGCGATGAAAGAAAGTCTAATAGAATCGTCGATCCAACAATCACTGCAGTTTCAACTCTTAGAATGTAATCGCCAAACGTCCACAATTTCCATCCCTGACCAATCGCTTCCTGGATTTCACCTTCTGTAAAGCCACCTTCGGGCCCGATTGCCAGAACAATCTGCCCACTGTGTAGTGGCCATTGGATCGTTCTCAAGGCTGCACTCCCTTTATGACAACTCGCTGTATCGGTAGCTTCCGCAGGATAGGGATGGGCAATCAACAACACTCTATTTTCCCCATCCACACGGCTTGTCACGATTTCTCTCAGGCTCGCTGGCTGAAGGATCTCCACAAGTCGATCTCGTCGTGACTGCTTGCAAGCCTCCAGCGTTACTCGCTCGAGTCGCTGTAAAGCATTGTCGGTAGGCTGTGCCACACCGCGTTCAGTTTGCAGTGGTATTAGGCCATCTACACCCAGTTCCGTTAACTTCTCCACCAACCACTTTTGTCGATCTCCTTTGGGAAGCGAAACCGCGACTTGGAGATTCAGTTCGCGTTGAACTTCAGTTCTCTGGAGGCTTCCCGCGAGTGCCATAACTCGGTTTTTGGAAACGTGTGATAACTTTGCTATGGCTCGACTCCCCTTGCCGTCGAAAAGCTCGATCTGGTCATCCACTTGCAATCGCAATACCTTCGCCACATGGTGAGCTTCGCTTTCAGGAAGTTCGATCTCGCCTTGGGAAGAACACTGAGGAACGAAAAAACGTGGCAAATTCATAGTTTTGGAATTTCAGAGTGATGAAACAAAAGAATTCTGACGATTTGAACGATCATAGGGATTGTACTACGTACTTGCTTCGTGTGAGTGATGCCGTGAATTACCGCGAATATTGGAAATTCAAAAACTGGCCATTTCTCAATGCAAAGGGTTCGCAAGACTTTCTTGCCGTCGCGAGCATAGTTGAAGCGGACACACGCTTGCAAATCGTCATGCAGAGAGGCTATCAGTTGGCCTTGGTACTCGGACCTGAGGGTATCGGCAAAACCACTTTTCTGAAACGCCTTCAGGCAAATCCCACTAAGTTTGGAGTGCCCAATTCAGCGGAAATCATCCGATTCTCCATGGCGGGATTTTCACTGGGAGATCTACCTAGAACACTATCCACGCATGTGAACTCGACCCTTTCAGCTAGTTTCCCAAACTCTGCTACCACTCACGAATCGGCTTACGCGAAGTGTATCCAGGATTGGCTCTTGGCCGCCAATCTTCGAGGCATCCGCCAAATCTTGATTTTAGATGATATCCACGCCGCGATGAGCGATGTTGCCGTTGATGTGCTTCGTCTTATCGATGCAGGATCCAATCTTACGATTCTACTGTCGGCAGCTACCATTCCAGTTGGACTGGTGCAGCAGTTGCTTGAGTCTCGTTGCCAACTTCGCATCGATCTACCAGCTTGGACTCTATCTGAGACCGAACAATTCATTCAACATTCGATCGCCCGAGCAGGTGGAAACCCTCTGATCTTCTCTGACCAAGCCATCGTGCGTCTGCACGAACGAAGTGGCGGGATACCTCGACAATTGATCC
>JBEGUT010000016.1:0-17325 GCA_041178745.1 Planctomycetota bacterium
GGGACTACGGCAATGAGTGCCGCGCAGTGGGCGGCAATGTTAGTTGCCGATGAATCGTATGCTGGCTCGCGCAGTTTCGCGCGTCTGGAGTCTGTCGTTCGCCAATTGACTGGATGCGAGCATGTGATACCGACGCATCAAGGGCGAGCGGCCGAGCGACTGTTATGTCAGGCCTTGGTGAAGCCGGGGATGAAGATTCCCTCGAATAATCATTTTGATACGACACGAGCCAACATTGAATTTGTTGGTGCAGAGGCGGTCGACCTCGTTATTGCTGAAGGACGCGATCCAAGTTCGAGGCATCCCTTCAAAGGAAATATTGACCTTTCAAGGTTAGATAACTTTCTGAACCAACATAAAGGCTTGGTTCCTTTCGGCATGATTACGATCACGAATAATACTGGTGGTGGTCAGCCGGTGTCGCTGGAGAATATCCGAGAAGTCGCGAAGATTTACAAGCGTCACGGATTAACCTTCATTATCGATGCTTGTCGTTTTGCCGAGAACGCTTACTTCATCAAGATGCGAGAGGCTGGGCAGAGCGATCGCAGTGTGCGAGATATTGCTTGTGAGATTTTTTCGTTGGCCGATGGTTGTTACATGAGCGCTAAGAAAGATGCGCTGGTGAATATTGGGGGTTTTATTGCGCTCAAGAGTGCCGAGTGGATCGAGCGACTGCGGGCATTGCTGATTTTGACCGAAGGTTTTCCGACCTACGGTGGCTTGGCGGCTCGTGATTTGGAAGCGATGGCCGTGGGCCTGGAAGAGGTTTTGGATGAACGGTATCTCGAGTATCGATTGGCCGTGACGCGATATATGGCTGAGGGCTTTAATAAGTTGGGTATACCCACGGTACAACCGCCCGGTGGGCATGCGGTTTATATCGATGCGAAGTCATTCTTGCCACATATTCCACCGCGGCAATTTCCTGGACAGTCGTTGGTGTGCGAGTTGTATCTTGCCGAGGGGATTCGCGCGTGCGAGATCGGTTCGGTGATGTTTGGTACTTTTGCGAGTGACGGCGGATTTGTTCCCGCTTCGATGGAGTTAGTACGTCTTGCGTTTCCTCGCCGCGTCTACACTCAAAGTCACTTTGATTATATTTTGGAGGGGATGAGTGAGCTTGTGGCCAACAAGGAGAAGCTGCGAGGAATGGAGTTAGTTTACGATCCACCGTTTTTGAGACATTTCACGGCGAAGTTTCAGCCGCTGATGAATTAGGAGAAACGAGAGGCGAGAAACGAGTGGTGAGTTAGCCTAGCACAGCATTGCGTTTGAGGTGGCTATCCATAAGGGTCTTTGGTCCAATAAGGGACCAATGGGTTGGATCAGCATGATCTTCGCTGAAGATGAATTCAAAGTTGGCCATGAATTTTTTGCCGAATCCTTCGACATTCATTTCGATCAATCGAGTGAGAAGGCTTGGCCAGCAGTATCCGTAGGCGGCTTGATTTTCAGATTTCTCCGTATTGTCGTTAGGTGGATGATCTTCCTTGCGCAGACCTCTTCTTAGTAATTCGATCGTCTTCGCTTTAGATTGTTTGCTAACGAGGGCAAGAAAGGCATCTTTACCCCAATGTTCTTCAAGGATCGACTTCCAATTCGGCAATTCGCTCATTGTGTATAAACATGGAAGTTGGAGGGCGGTCGATGTTGGCAGCCAATCGAACAAGAGGCAATACGTCGGATCGCTTGGTGGAGGTTTCATGCCATCTAATCGAGAAAAGTCGATGATGAATTGCGGTTCTGGTTTCGCATGAGCAAACGCAGCTAGAAGTCGCGATGAACTAGCTTCATCTTCGAGTGGTCCATGCCAGCGAACGATATTGTCAAACAAAGGCTTCTGGTTGATTTTGTCATGTTTGGATAGCTCTGCATGGTCGCTATCGAAGTAATAGATCTTGTGGTAATCGATTTGCAAGGTGGGTGGAATTACTTCTGCAGTAGCGACCTTGGAAGCCACTGGCGTGGGCGAAGGTTGGTCTTGGTCAGCGTTGAGTGATTCGTCGGAAGCAGTGTTTCTAGTTTGCAGGCTAAGGGGAGATATCGTTGTGAATTGCAATATCGTGAAGCCAACTTGAATCAAGTCACCCGACTTGATCGGTTGAGTTCCGGCGATGCGAACGTCATTGAGAAGAGTACCGTTGGCGCTGCCGAGATCGGTGGCAGTGACGCCTTCCGCGGTGAAATCAATGCGACAGTGTTTGGGAGCAACGAAGGGATCCCAATGAATATTGACCTCGGCAGTGGAATTGCGGCCTAGTACGGTTGCTACTGAATTCAGACTGAAACTAGTTCCCTTGCGTTCGCCGTATGCAACCCTGAGTTCTCCTTTCATTCTTTGCCCTACCTACTAGTCGACCTGTTTTACTGGTGGCCAGGTGGAGATTATTCCTTGGAGCTGCGAGCCACTTTAGGTTTCGATGGTTTCGCCTTTTTAGCTTCTTTCGGTTGTTGCGGCTTGCAACCGCTTCCTTTACCTTTCGAGCCGCCACTATTGATATTAACCAGAATACCTTGAATGTTGATTCCGGTTGGGCCGATGTCGATAAAGCCACCGGGGCCAACAAGAGAAAGTTGCATGCCTGCTTCGACGATTACTTTCATGCCACCTTTGAGATGGATTTCCCCCATGGGACCGGATTCTTGTGCGATATTGCCACCAGCCTTAACGAAGTGATTGCCGCCGGCTGATGAGGAGTTGTTACCGGATACTTTCTCGGCATGATTACCTTTGATCATCAAGTGGCTGTCGCCACCGATTGTTTCGGTTTTCTTCTTTTCAACGAAGATATCGAGATCGCCACCATTCTGAGCATCTCCCGCGCCGACGAGGATTTGCATACAGCCCTGGATATGTTCGGTGTGATGACGATGGACGAGGACATGCTTGTCCTGGTAAATCATTTCGCGGACATCACCACCCTTTTGCCCATCCTTTTCCCAGCCGACGATATGGAATTCATTGCCGAAAATGCGAGTAGCGCAGTCGTTGAGAACTCGCGTGTCCATGTCCTTCTGGGCTTGAACAAAAAGTATTTCCTTGTTGGTCATATCCTCGAAAATGATTTCGTTGTAGCCCGTGTCACGATAGGTTTTGCTCCGTATGCCTGAACGAGTTTTGTGTTTGGGCAACTCGAAGGGAGGCATCAGATTGTCATTATAGACACGACCTGTAATCAGGGGACGATCGGGGTCGCCTTCGATAAAGGAGACGATCACTTCTTCGCCGATTCGAGGAATGTGGATACCACCGTAATTGCCACCGGCATGAATTTGTCCAACGCGTATCCAACAGGAATGATTTTCTTGGGCATCGGGTTCGCGATCCCAGTGAAAACGCACTTTCACGCGCCCCCATTTGTCGACATGGATTTCTTCGCCGTCAGGTCCCACAACTTTCGCTGTTTGTAAACTTGGTAAAAAAGGCTCTTGAGTTGTTCTTTCGGGACGAAACTGTACCGACCGTGGGACACAAACGAAATCATTCAAATAGTAAGTTTGGCCACCCTGATCGCTGTGAGGGCCTCCGGGTTGAGCAGCATGGTGACTGACGTTGGTTAGAAGGTAGTGCTTGTTGCTTTCGTCCTTGCAACTCGCATGTTTAGTGAGTTTGAATCCGTAGCCAGGAGCGAAAGATCGACAAGTACTGCGGCCGTTGACGGAATCGTATCGGAGCTCTTCTTCCTGAAGTCTTCGTTGAGCGATTTCCTCTCCTTCTTGAATGGTCGAGTAGTCTCCGGGGTAATCGTACAGTTCATAGCCGCTATTATTTTTCAGAGGGCTCCGCTTGCTTCCTTTTCCAGTTAAAGAGGTTAGCGGCGTTGTGAAATTGTAGTCCTTTTGTTCGCTCTTCCCTGACACCATTTCATAAGCGTGTTCCCAGCCAACGATTGTGTCGTGTCGCAGTTCGCCTGGATTGTTGATAGGGAACTCAACTTCCGAATCGGCAGCACTTGGGTATTGACCTTGATCGGACAGAATCAGTTTGTGTGAATTCTCGGTATGTTCGAAGTAGTAGAAGACGCCGTACTTTTCTAATGTTCTCGCAATGAAGTTATAGTCGGTTTCGCGGTACTGAACGCAATGCTCGACTTGGCGACTGCTGAGGATCGAAGCCTTATCCATGCTATAGGAAGCTTGGACATGCCCATACTTTTTTACGTGGCCAAAAGCGACTTCGAGTATTTCCTTGATGGACTTTTTTTCTTTATCGGGAAGATAGACGAACGAACGGGTGGAACGCGTTGCAAACCAGAGCCAGGGTACCAGTCGCACGCGATAGCTGCGCGACGGTTTTCCTTTTTGTGTCGCGCTGAACTCACCCATCCAGAAATGGCTGACATAGCCGTGTATCCAGCGAGGGTCTTTTTTATTGCTGTCGATGCGAACCGACATCGACTGGCCGATGACTTCTTCGGGCGAGAGTTTTTCTTTCGGAGAGGCTATGGTGACATGGAATTCAAAGGGACGCGATAGTTCCTCGCGTCCTACAAGTTCCGTAATGGTCGCTTCATTACCAAAGAGCGAAGTCTGTTTTAATTCAAGCAGCCGATTGGCCATGCCAGCAATACCTCAACAAACATTGAAGCCGAGATAGAACTCGACATAAACTAAGTCGTTACAGCCACAATGATGTCCCTTCTTGAGACGCAAAGGAAGGGTGTAAAGCAATTGGAAATGAAGAAAATCTTCGATTTACTCCCACGACGTGGTGGACAACTCTTGGGTTGCTTGCTGACAGGGTGCCGTCGTCTCTATTTTGTGGATTCACAGAAATTCCGAGACGCGATAGTGTCATCGCCGGAGTTCAATTCTTCTTGCCAAACTAGCCCCTCCAGGAGGTGGGTGTCGCTGTGCGGTGATTCGGATTTGGATTGTCGTAATTCATTCGGTTAGCGATCTGAAGCAACCGATTAATTTGCTGAAGTCTTATGGTAAGTCGTGTATCATGTGGAGGGCGAGATCAACGAATATTGAGGAGTTGCCGATACAATCCTTCTGAAGTTGTTCCAGCGAGTTGTTCGGTTGGTCGAAAGCGAACGTCGTACATGATATCGATAGCGGATACTGTTTAGGAAATTGAGAGATGCCGCCAGCAGCAAGAATCAGTGACATGCATATTTGTCCTTTGTCGGACGGTCCAAAGCCGCATGTGGGAGGTCCGGTGGCTGTTGGTTTTCCGACGGTCATGATTGGTGGAATGCCTGCGGCTCGCGTGGGTGATATGTGTGTGTGCGCTGGTCCACCGGATGCGATCGCGATGGGATCGATGACGGTGAAGATTGGTGGCATGCCGGCAGCGCGCATGGGCGATATGACCGTTCATGGTGGGACGATTGCGATGGGCTGTCCCACGGTGATGATTGGTGATATTGGAATGGGTGGGGCTGCGACTGTTCAAGGTCAAGCGATGGGGGCGGCCAAGCAAGCTGCGGTTCCCTTCTGCGAAGTCTGTGCCAAGATGGCGGGTGACATTTGAGCGATGCCAAGGTTGCAGGAGAAACTTTGGTGAGTTCTAAGGCAGTCACCATTTCCACCGCTGATATCGCCGCGCTCGAATCGCGATTGCGCGCTGCTGATCCAAAGATCTATGCGGTATTGGACTCTGTGGATGAGCCGGATGTGGTGGACCGAGCCAATGATAACAAGGATCGTTGCACCAATTTGTATATCGGTTCGGCTGAACGTGATTACTGGGCAATCTCGCCGTATCTGCTGCTGATGAACGCTGAAGATTTAGAATGGATTCAGACCAGCCTGCAACCAGATTCCTGGGGCATACTCGCCGAAACAACTGCCGATCTGAGTACGATGAAGCGACATTTCCGTAAGTTTCTGACGGTGAAAGATGGGGCATCGGGTCGGTTTTTGCTTTTTCGTTTTTATGATCCACGCGTGTTGCCGGTGTTTCTTGAGGCTTGTTCGGTTCAGCAGGCGCGAGAGTTTTTTGGACCGATAAGCACGTACTATTTTTTTTCCGATCCGGATACTGCGTGGCAGGCCAAACTCACTGAGATCGGTTGAGCCGGATATGAGAGATTGTTTTGAAAAGAGGTTTTACGGTTATGCTTGAAATCCAATCGGAGCAAATGAAATCTTTGCAGCAGGCAACTAAGCAACGATTTCATGAGCAATTGAAACAGTTTCTTCGAGAAGAGATACCCGAGGAAACGTCGGCGATGTCCGATCAATCGTTGCTGGAACGCATTGCCAATAGTGAGCGGCGAGCGTCGAAGTATGGAATTGTTTCTCAGTCGGGTATTGCACAGTTTACTTGCCTTACTTTTATCGCGGGTCCTGAGTTCGATGAAATTCCGGAGGTCAATGAATTGTTGACTGATTCGACATCGGATCTTGATCCGGAAGAGCGTTTGGAGATTCTTGTTGAAGAGTTAGCAGACGACGCGGAGTGAGTTTGGTGTTTACGTTCGCTGGACCTTTCGGTGTCGTAGTGGAGGTCGTTAGACCTTCTCTTATTCTCGAAGCTGTCAAAGCTTTGCGTGGTTAGCATCTCTAGCGAGATCCACTACGGGGAGTCCATTGAAGCGGATGAAAAGATTCGAAGAGAAGTTTGTAATACGTGTCCGTTAGAGCAATTAAGGAAAGAGCGACTGTTTCGATGTCAGAATTTAGTACGCCTTATTTTCGATTGCCTTTTCCTTCGTCGTGGAGCGATGAGACGACGTATGTGATTACGGGAGTTGAGGATCGTGAAACGGGATATCGGCCCAGCATTGTCGTGCAGCATCGCGAGCGCAAGGGGGAGCAGACGTTAGCTGAAGTGGTTGAAGAGGAACTCGCGGCGGTAGGTGAAGAGCTGCCAGATCCGGAGTTGATTGAGCGAGGACCTGTCGAGGGTTGTCAGGTGGCGGCGGAGGGAGCGACTTGGACGATGATCACCGAGGAGGAATTTGAGGTTTATCAGCGACAAGTTTATATGCAGACTGAATCACGGCTGTATATCTTGACGTGCACCTGTTTGAAATCAGAGCGGAAGATGATGGACGAGGCTTTCCTTCGTATGATCCAAAGTTTTCAGCCTAAGGGTTAACGGAGCGATGGGTTTCAAAATAAAAAAACCGAGTCCTCCTAGCGTGAAGAGCGCCGTGAAGGCTGTCCAGAAGGCAGCACCTCGCCCTGCATCTAACGCCGCCAAGAGTGTGCGTAGTGCGAGTTCCAGCGCGAAGAAGGGAGCGTCGAGTATCGCTCGTGGCGCTCAGCGGATGTCGAAGGCAGCAAAGCCCACACCAGCAAAAGCTGCGAAGGCGATTAAGAAAGCGGGGGGAAAGCCACTTACAGCGAAAGCGACCAAAATAAAGAATAGCCCGGAGTTACGAAGAATCGGATCCAGGCAGCAAATCGGACGCAAACTAACTCAAAATCGAATAACAACAGCGAAGCTCAGTCCGGGTCGTTACAACATTCGTTATCGTCCGAGTAAGTCGCCGAAACTCTCTTCCTTGAAGCCCAAGGTTGCCAAGGCATCATCGGCGATCAAGCAGCTATCGAAGAAAAGTGCTCCGGCGATCAATAAGGTTTCCAAGGCTGCGGGAAAGGTTGGGGCGCTAGCGGCGCCTGGTACACGGGAAAGGTACGGTGCCGAGATACGGAGAATCGGATCTCGAGATCGAAGAAGGCGCATTAATACTCGCAATACGACGGCAACTCGCATTATCAGACCGGGATCGTACGTCGTTCGCGATCGTCTGCGTCCGTCGTCCGGTGGCTTACCCAAGTCACCATCAGCACGAAAATTGCTTAATAAAGCGAAGAAGACTTTTTCCAATCCTGGCAAGCCGATTGCCAAAGCGGTCAAATCGCCAAAGAAGGCTTTGAGTAAAAAAATCAAAGCCGCCAGCAAAGCGAAAGTGCAGTTTCCTAAGAACGTCAAAGGCCCCAAAGCAACCTGCCCACTGCTGAAGCAGAAGGTTGCACCTTTGTCTGCTTCAAACAAGCTCAAGGTCAAAGTTCCAAAGCCATCACCAAACGTTGTTGGAGCAATCATCGGTGGAATGGTAGGTGGATCAACAGGGGCCGTTATAGGAGCTCTTGGCGGCAAAGCGACGAGCGACTTAGCCGTGAATATGGGGAGAATCGTAGCTCGTCGGGGTGTTAATGTTGTTAATGAGTCCGCCAAAGTTGCGAAAGATTTCGCTGCAGGAGTAAAAGATGCTGGCGAGATTGCCAAGGATGGTAAAACAGATCAAGCAGTCGGTAAACTTCTTGAGACGGTAACTAAGGGAGTGGTTCAGTCGGCAGCAGTTCCGATAATAGAAACAGTGGCTGTTGTGCGAGATGTTGCTTGGGCGGCAATAACCGCTGCAAGTGGACGCAATCTTTCGCAGCAAGAAAAGGACTTCGTTCATAAAATATTTGGAGATAAAATTGATCTTAGCACAGTACGAATAACGGTCATTAAAGGAGCTCGAGCAAGTGTTGCCGGAAATAGTATTATCCTTGGCGAAGAACCACTTGAATCTCCGGAATCACGGTTAACTTTTGCACATGAGATGACGCATATCTATCAGGATCAGAACCCACGCGAGCTTGGTACTCGTGGAGCAACTCGTGAAATGATCTGCTCTTATTGTTCATGGTCACATATTTCAGTAAAGGATTTTAAGGCTGGTAAGACTCCAGAGAATCAAGCTGAGACTCAATACAAGGTAAAACTTGATAAGAACTCAAATTGGTCTGACTTGGGTGTCGAACAACAGGCGATGGTTGTCCAGAAATGGCAGACATGGCGGGACGGATATTTGCCGGAAGATGGATTTGAAGATTCAATCCCGGATGTAACCAGGGTGTTGAAGCAGGCGGGATTATTTCCTAATGATTCAGAAATACAAGCTGCCCCATCCTCGAAGTATCGTGGTAACGCTTGGTAACAAATTTCCAGCTTTATAATTCCAGGTTGTTCACAACCCTGGTTTGAAATCCCCGCATAAGACTCCGATCTTAACTCGTCACTTGTATGCTATAGAGATATTTTCCGTAGATGCAGGATCTCCGATAAAGCAAAAATTATTGTTTTGGTGAGATCGATTCCTACGTCGCCGTTGTTCGTCTTGCCAGTGACGAGGTTTTTCTTAGCGAAAGGACTGTAGATGGTTCTGTCCGTTTTTCGTTCTGCATCAGCGATGAAGAATTCTGACTATTACCATCGTCGTGCACTGCTCCGCAGTCTAACGCTTTGGATAGTAAGTGTGGGAAAGTTTTTGTTAGGATGAGCGTTGGATAGCAGAGAGGTCCACGATACTAGGGTGATCCACGACAGCAGGATGAAGGTCATGAAGAAGGTTACAGTTACGATTTATGGCAAGGTTACGTATGCGGCGAGTCGAACCTTTGAGATTGAGGTGCCCGACGATGAAAATATTCAGCTTCTTAACATCGACACACTGAACGACTTAGCCGATGAAGCGAAAGTTGCATGGACCTTTGGCGAAGAGGGGCACATTGAGCCTCAAGTACATGAAGTTGAATCTCGCTAGAGCAGTGCCCAGTGTCGTGGACCGCTCCGCGGTCCAACGCATCGGTCGCTAACCGGACGATCGCTTTTGTAAACTTCCGTGTCGGATTGCGAGAGTTATCCATAACACTTTTAGCGATCTACGTTCGCGGGCGTCGCCTGTGTCAACTCGCGCGACGGTGTGTTGCGGCATCGCCTCTCCTGCGCGAACATGTTACGTTTTCCAAGCATCGAAGGATTGGGAGATGTTATTGAGTTTGCAAAAGGCGAATGCCTGACACACCCTACTTGGCTTCCTTTCTGAGATCATTATCAGCTATTCATCGTTCAAGGGTTCGATACTTAAGGTGTTTGTATCAGCCGATTCATGAGAGGCTCGCTCAGTATCGATTCGATGGGAAAAAACTAAATCCAATTGTTCGGTGTCAGCTAAATTTCTGGGAGTGATTATTTCGCGGTTCAGCGGCACTGGGCCACGCTCGAAATAGCGTATGGTTTCTTCATAAGGTTTCCAGCGAAGTTGGCCCAGCGAGACAAGTTTGCCAAGAGATTCTCCACCAGACGCTTGCCGATACGCTTTGTAGATAAGTTCTGAAGCATAGATTTCGTCGTTGTTCATGCTAAAGCGCACGTCGTAGGGTTTACCAAATTGCTCCTTTACCTGGTGAATGGTTTGCTCGATAAAAGCTTGCTTGTCAGGCTTCAGTCGATAGATCGCAAAGCCGTAGTGTTTTCCGCGAAAAATCACTTCCGACAATGGGGTGGAGGTCACTTTTTGATACGCTTCGCATACCATCCACTTGCCATCGATTTTGGTGATGATACCGCAGTGGGAATACGGTGAATCGGTAGCGCCTTCCATCACTTTGGCTAGGAGTGACTTCGGTAGAGATTGAAAGAGTAGATCCCCTTCTTGCGGTTGGTAGGTCCAGTAAGCGATCGCTACTGGGCCATAGATCCACGCAAAAGAAGTTAAGAAAATCAAAACAGAAGCCACGGTTGCCCAAATCAGAATCCGGCGTTCTTTGGGATCAATGCTAGTTCGCAGAATTCTAGACATGCGGGGTCTTGGTAAAGGAGCAACACGTGAGGGTAGGCAAGAGACATCGAAGCATAGACTCTAATGTAAAGAGTTTCGAAGCCGAAAAATATCAATCGATTCATCTCGCGGTAAATTATTAGCCATTTTCCTTGCGAACAAACCATTCATTTGCATCCAAAAGCTAGTCATGGAAATCTAGTCGGCGACACACCAATCCAGCAACACGGCATAGGTTGGTTTCAAGCTACAACTAGAGAAACCTTTTGGTGCTAACGAGGTAATTCTGGCTCGACGTGGAGGTGTCGGAACTATCGTTCTTGCTGTTTCACAATCGACAAATAGAAGGGGAATTCAATTTTTGAGCTATCGATCTTTAAGGACTTGAATTGATACCACAGCATATAACTCTTTTCTCTTTGAAACTGTCCTTGGCCCTCAGTCGGTATTTGCGGCATACGTCGAGCTTTTTTCCAAGCGGATTCTCTGTCACGCCCGAAACCAACGAAATCAACAACTGGCTGACGAACGACCCCGAAAGCATCGGAGAAATACTTTACAAATACCAGCGCGCCCGATCGATCAAGCGTAGCACCGTCCGGCTTGGAATCGTACATCGAACAATTTGTTCGAGCGATGTGTGCTCGTGAGGTATTATCGATAATCATTCGCGCGGCATAAGGACCGAGATCGACGAGTCCGCTATCGATGAACTGCTCAATTCCAAAGAGTTGTTGTTTTACGCTATCGTCTACCCCGAGTTCAGCGATGAATTCCTTTATTGCCGAGGCGGCGTCAACCCTGCATCCCATCACCCATCTTCGCATCAGGCTGGGAAAGCGCCGTTACAACAGAGAAGGTATAGTGCTTGATTTTATTCGAGAATGCTATGAGCTTTCTGGCTTTTTCAATTAGTCAAAACGATGGCGGTAACGGGGCCGCCGACAGAGAGCTGTGACTTCAAAACCACCATCATCGGCGGTTCCTATTCACTGCTTGGTTCGGCCATGGTCTGTTATTTCATGCGGCAGCAACTGCGGAGCCGGAAATTCTGGAATGCCGAGAATCACAATGAGCGTATCGGGTTTCGTACACTGCAGGTAGAACGCATCGGGCATCCGACCGGAGACTGATATCAGAACGGGAGTCTTGTCCTTGAGGCGTTTTACTGCTTCATCGCGTTTCAATCTCCTACCATTCAGATCAACGAGGCGGTTTTGAGATTCCTCAGACAATTGCGTGGCTGGGTGATAGTCCATCGAGAGTTTCAGAACCGTCTCCTCCACTTTTACCTGGAGTTCCGGCCATTCGATTTTCGATCGCTGTTCACCAACAATCTTCCATGTGATTCTCGGGATCGTCAATTGAACAGCCCAGTTTTCGGAATCGTTGGCCGAGATGGCAGTGCCAATAACGGGCGGTACATCCTTCGGCAACGATACTAATTCATTCGCGGATACGAGCCCGCAACCAAATGTCGTCAAAAGTATAAGCGCGCAAAGCGATTTCATGTTCAATTCTCCGCTGCTGGCCAAACTGATAGATGTTTCGGTTTGCGTTCCGTCAATAATTCCGAAACACGTTTGCTTATACCTTTATCCTGAATTATTTCAGCTTTTATCGCCGTGTCTAGAAAATTATTGTCGGAACAACGTTCCGTCAATTTAACAGTTATTGTCGGAGCCGATAGATTGGTAATGTTCAAGTGAGGTTACCGGCGATTCGTTTTCCAGGCTTTCAATTCGGGGTTCGATCAATCGAAATACAGCTTCAGTTCGCAATCTTAATTCAGCGGTAAACAGTTGATCTTTCGACTCATCTATCCCCTCCTCTCTCTATGCCCACCATTCCAGTCGCTCAAGTCCATGTCACCGAACTCATCATAGCGGCGAAGCAAAGACCAGTAGAAGGTGTGCGGACCCAAGGTGCTGCGGCGGAACGAGTGGCGGCCAATAAAGAGAGCAGGTAGATAGTGAAAGTTGAAGCCTAATCGGGTCGCTTTACATCGGATGTCGTCGCCGCTGACCTAGCCCCAATCATTCCGATTCTGATGATTCCCAATCGTTCCACTAAAACGCAGGTAATCCCACGTCGCATTGCCAGCCGAAACGGCCGAAGCATTTTGAACCGCCGATATATTACCAGCAGCATATCGGAATTCTCATAGGTTACCCCATCCTTCCCGTATCGTTCCTCAAGCACTTCCCAAGCCTGGGCGTAGTCGGCTTCGCGGTCGACTTTCGTGAAGAGAAGATAGAAGGTCTTGGTGACCGTTTGCAAACAGTCGTCGATAATCGAAGATGTTTTAAGTTTGAGCTTTTATACCCTAACTTTCCGATGTATTTTGCCAGGCGGCAACATCTTTTAACTCCGAATTCCGAATCAAAATCCAACCTTCTTTTTCGATCGTGTTAATCTCGTCAGTCGTTGGATTGCGTCGGAGGAGAGACTTTGGTGTTGTTGTGGCGTGGGAATCGTCCCCATATTTTTGCCATCGGAGGTAATCCCAAGCCGTCAGTGCCGAGAGAAAACCGTCGAAAGCATCGGACTTAGAATCTTTACACGCTTGGTCAATATGTGATTCGCATCCGGAATCAGAAAAGTTGTAAATTTGACGGACTTTGTTAAGTAATTTACGACGAATGTTCTTGGCAGATCTTGGATTTGGGCATTTTTTGGTCTTTCTCTCGCCGGATTTGTATTTCACATACTCCGGAAAATTTAATCTGACGAAACCTGCCGGATACGTTTCAAACAGCGTGACCTTTGGTTTGCCATCCAAACCAAAGCCAACATCGCAAGCATCAATCAGCATCCCAAGTTTATCGCGACAAAGTGCCCACTCGTACGCTGCGCTTCCGATCTTGTCGGCTCCCACGGCAAGCAGAACTGATTTAATCTTTTTCCTCAATTCAATGTCAGTGATTCTTCTCTCAAAAACGTCACGTTTCGAGAGCTGAGCAGGAGGTGCAGCCATAGCCTTAGCCGTCCATCCGTCAGTAAATTTGCCATGCCATATTGGCCATCCCAGAGGTATGTCAACAGCGAGGGCAGTAACGATTTCCAAAGAGCGAAGCCTAGTTAGTATCTCTTTCAAGTAGGTATAGCTTGGCGCTACGGCGAATTCTTCCGGAGGTGCATCGTTCGAGTTTAAATGTGGAAGGAGTAAACGGAGATGGCCCTTCGTGTAGCTTTCGTCAATCGTTATCAACGACAGCCCCCAGTTATTCTGCTGTGCAGCCATATCGAGCCCAATTGCCGCGGCAAAACATCTCTCTGTCTTGATCGCCTGGAATAGCGTTTCGATTACGACGTCGTGCCAATTATCGGGGCAAACCTTAAGTTTGACCTTTTCTTTCTCCGCCATCAATTCGTTCCTTTCTCACTCAATACTGGCGATATATTACTCGAATCGTCGTTTGCGTAACGGCGGGAAAACACCTCGCAGGCCCGAGCGTAGTCGGCTTCGTAGTCGACTTGGTGAAAGGGAAATAGAAGGTCTTGGTGACGGTTTGCAGGCCGTCTTTGATTTCCCAACTCACATCGAGCATTAGGGGAACCCGATCCTTACCGTACACTTGTTGAAGCTGCCGAATACGGCTGGAGGTGAATTCCCTATCAGCCACGAAAACTTACGTTAGTTTCGTCTTCAAACCGCTATGAAATATCGTCGAATATAACAAGCCTTTGGTTAGGCTTGTAGTCTGGACTCTTGGTTGCCGCCTCTACAAACATGCGGTAGACATTGAAATCGCCCTTGCCCAGATTCCCGGTCGTGAACATCCGAAAACGGCCGCTTTGCTTTATAAAGTGGACCAATGCGTAGAGGTCTCGTCAGCTTTCCTCCCAGCCATAACAAAACGAAGTCAGACTAGACTTCACCGCTGAGCATCGCCTCGAGGTCAAACTCCAAATAAGACTGTCCTGACAACGCTTGATTGTCTCGCAGAATGCGAAACCGGAGCCCGTTGGAGACGATGGCCCAAAGATGGTTACCACTGCGATTTAGAAATTCCTGGGCAAGACCATGGGGGTTGGTGGTCGCTCCTCTGGCGCCGGCTGCTCGACGATCAAGGCTAAGATTGCAGCGAACCAGATGTACGGTAGTAGTTTCAAAGAATCGATTGATCGCGTAGGCCTTGCTGGCGATTTCCGGTCCCGGTGTTGTCGGTAGCAAACCGAAACCAAGTTCTCTTAACTGCATCACGCTCCATTTGTCGTTGGTCAGCCCCGTGCCGGCCTCTGCCTCCTGCAGATTTCTAGCCGCGGCGCGAAACTCAACCCAGTCGCGACGCATCCGATTCCACGACTGCGTGATCGCTTCGTTCAGATGCTCCCCTGCGGGTAAGGAGCAGAGGAAGAAGCTATCCGACTAGGGCTTGATCGACACGGACGACGAGGAGAAACCTAAGGAGTTTCTTCTCAAGGACTATCTCGTGGAGTACTTCTCTTCGAGAAAAATGGATGTGAAGAATTCGACTTGGATCTTTTATCAGCACACTCGAAAACGGCTTGAGGAGTACTTTGCAGGTCGGTCGATCCAAAGCATTACCGCGATTGAGGCAAAGCAATTTCGGAAATGGCTGGAGGATTCCAACAAACGAGACAAGCCTAAGGATGGTAAACCGGCCAAAAGTCTAGCGATCAACACGATCAAGCCACGAACAGGGCTTTGTCGTCAGATCTTCAGGCAGGCCATTGAGGATGGGCTGATCATTAGGAATCCTTTTTTAGGTATGTCGACTTCTGTCAGGTCGAACAAAGAACGGAAGCTGTACATCGATTTGGAAACATTTGCCAAGGTGCTGGAAAAGGCACCTAACGCAAAATGGCGATCGCTTTTGGTACTTGCAAGGCTTGCGGCTTTCCGTATTCCTAGCGAGGCCCAGGGTCTCAAGTGGGAGCATATTGCGTGGGAGGCGAAGCGGATATCGATCGTCGGTTCTAGCAAGACGGAGCATCACGATCAGCGACAAATCCGAATCGTCCCGCTGTTCCCCGATATCGAGCGAGAGCTTCTCAAGCTTTACGCGGAGCCGACGGAATCTCAGGATGTCTTTCCGGAGCTAAGGGCCGATTCCAATCTTAGGACTACTCTTTTGAAGATCATCCAGCGAGCTGGGCTGAAGCCTTGGCCGAAGATTTGGCAAAATCTGCGGTCCTCCGCTGCGACCGACTTTGCAAGATCCGTGCCGTCCCACGTCGCGGCATCGATTTGCGGGCATACGGAGGAGATCGCCAAGGAGCATTATTGGACTGTTGGCGACCGGGATCTAGATAACGTAATCGAGAAGTTGACCCCGGAACTATCTGCAAAGTTAGCCCCAAAGTTAGCCCTAAACGATGTCTCTAACGGTCTCGACCGTTCCACTACCGTCTCTTTGCCAGAAGAGGGGTAAATGAAAAAAGCCCAGGAAAACCTGAGCTTTTTCTCTTTTTGTTCGCTTAATGTCTTCTCGGTTCTCTGTTCTGTAAATGGGCGAAGAGGGCAACGAACTATTGCGGATTTCCCAGGGAAAAGAAGGAGTCCTATTGGAAATCGCCCACAAGATCGCCCACTTCGACGTCTCAACACTGTGGAAGTCATTGAAGGACGAAGACAAGATCGCTGTTCTACTGTTCGTCGATCGATTGATCCGCGAAAAGACAGGGCAAAATTCTTGAAGCTTCGTCACAAGAAAGAAAGAAAGAAACAAAGTCCGATCTGTCTGCTTCTCGGCCTGCAAGTAATCGGCTATTGGTGCCACCAAGGACCCGTTAGCCCGGCTTTTATGGAGGAGTACCGGCATCGAGGTACTTTAAGCGGTCTCATGCCATGGCTTCCGCATTGCGAAACCTAGATGTGATGGTTTTTTTGAGCCTATGGGCACCCCTATCAAAGGATTTTTAGCTCTTGGCCTACGATCGTTGGGTACGCGATGAATCGGTGTTATAGACAATCTTAGGCTACCGAACCTTTTTGGTAGTCGGGGTGGTGACATAGAATTACTGTGGGCGTTTAGACTATTTCAAAATAGGGTAGCGATCTGATCCATCGCGAATGTCGGTCGGCTCCGAGGGAAGCCTTACTCCTCGGGGCTGATCGACAACCCTTTTGGGTAAGGCGGAAAAGATGGAAACAAATCAAGCTCCGACTGATCCCGTCGTCAAAATCTACGGCGACGTGTTCGACCTTCTTCAGTATCTGCGGACGATGGAGTCGCAGAAAATCAGTATTCCCAACGATTATGAGAGAGGTTGCGAGGGCGAGATTCGCTGGAAGAAGCCGACGGTCGATCGTTGTTGGCAGGAGTTCGATTCTCATATGCTCATGTACCGTTGCACGGTGGAAGCCCTTCAACCGCAGTTGCGACGGATTAGAGACTTGAGGAGAGATACTGTTGTCGAAAACGCAGTCTTTCGTACCTTCGCGGCAAAACAACGGGAGTCGACAAGCCTCGATGATGCTATTGCTTTTATCGAAAAAGGAGAGGTTCTCTTTCGACGATTGTTCGAAGAGGGAGGGGCTTTTGCGAACCGAACAGAGGAAGACTTCCAGCTTCAGCTTCGGAAATGCGATCGGATCTGGGAGCATCACGCTTACGAGACGCAAGATATTCAAAAGCTTGAGAGTGGTCTGAAGTGGGAGCTGGCGACAATTCTCAATCGACGAAGTCCAGTTCAATCGACTTCAGACCAGACTCCCAAACAGGTGAAGAATACTGCTCGAAAAGGATCGAATGGGAAAGTCCACAAGAATAGGAAAGAGTTGTTGATCTCCGCTTTGCTTGATCATCACCGATTCAATCGCCCAGGATCGGATATTGAGCTA
>JBEGUT010000017.1:0-17032 GCA_041178745.1 Planctomycetota bacterium
CGATCGTTTTGTGGGATGCGAAGTTGTACGCGGAAACAGGTTTGCAGATCGTATTTGCCTTTCTACAGTTTTACGGTTGGTATGAATGGCTTACCGCACCCGTTGTAGGAGACGAGGGGGTTGCGTCGAAATCTCACGTTGATTTGCTGGGTGAAGGTGCAAAGATCAAGGTCGAGCGTTTGACGAGCTCGAATCTTATTTCATCGGTGTTGATCACGCTGGTGATGACTGCTGTGTTTGCTTCGTTGCTTATTACCTTTACCGATGCTAGGTCACCGATTGTCGACTCGTTACTCGCATCGGCGAGTCTCGTAGCGCAATATTTGTTGGCTCGACGTTATCTTGAGAACTGGGTTTACTGGATTTTGATTGACATCGTATCGATCCCCTTGTTTGCTTCGAGATCGTTGTATTGGTTCTCAGGGCTCTATGTTGTGTTTCTCATCTTAGCCATCCAGGGTTTTCTATCATGGAGGCAATGGGCTGGTAGTTCTGTCGAGCGGGTGGAAGCTGCGTGATGACCGTTGGAATGACTCTCGGAAAATATGCACCGTTGCATCGAGGACACCAACTGGTGATCGAAAGATCGCTGGCCGAAAACGATCATACGATCGTCATGATTTATGATTCTCCGGAGCTTGATATTCCTCCTTTACAAGTTCGTTCTCAGTGGCTCAGAGATCTTTATCCGATGGCCGAGGTGATCGAGGTGTGGGATGGACCGACGGAAGTTGGTTTGACTCCAGAGATTACCGAGCGTCACGATGAATATTTAAAGCGGCGTGTAGGCGATCGAGGAATTACGCATTTTTATTCCAGCGAGCCTTATGGAGATCATGTAAGTCGTGCACTAGGCGCCATCGATCGTCGCGTGGATATAGATCGCGAGCGATTCCCTATTTCAGGAACAGAGATTCGCAAAAACTTATTTGCGAATCGGCATTTTCTTTCGCCTCGTGTTTATCGCGATTTGATCACACAGGTGGTTTTTCTTGGGGCACCATCGACGGGAAAGACAACGATCGCAGCGGAGTTGGCACGCAGATTCAACACCATATGGATGCCCGAATATGGTCGAGAGTATTGGGAAAGGCATCAAGTCGAGCGACGTCTTACAACGGATCAATTAGTTGAGATTGCGTTGGGGCATCGTGTCCGGGAAGATGAAATGATCATGGATGCGAATCGATTCTTCTTTATCGATACAGATGCAACGACAACGCTGCAGTTTTCGCTTTATTATCATGAGGCGGTTCATACGGATCTGGCACGGATGGCGGATGAGGCTCTGGGACATTACGACGTGGTTTTCCTGTGTGACACCGATATCCCTTACGACGATACTTGGGATCGCTCTGGCGAGGTTTCTCGTGAAGTGATGCAGCGGCGTATCGTAGGTGACTTGTTGTCGCGGAAAAGAAGTTTTCATCTTCTCTCCGGTAGTCTCGATGCACGCTGCGAAAAGGTGGAGCAGACACTTCAGCGGGTCAGAAAATATACAGTTTAGGAAATCGGCGACACGGTTGTATCCGTAGCTGATTCCGGGGCTTGGAGAGTCATTTTCTTTTTCGTAGCTAGAGTACTCTTCTAACGATCGTGATGTCTGAGTAGGATGGCAGAGATATCACAACGATTTGTCGATGGTCGCATATTCTTTGGGAATGAATGAAACACGATTTAACGAGATATGAACTGCTCGATTTCGGCCGCGGTCGGAAATTGGAGCGTATTGGCGGAGTCGTGTTGGATCGTCCTTGTCCAGCAGCGGATTTCAAAGATCGTGAGCAGCCTTCGCTGTGGCGCGAAGCGGATGTGTCGTACGACTTGAAACCTCGCGCTGGCTGGAGCGGCATCGATCACCTACCTGAATCATGGAAGGTTGAGTTGGCTGGTATAGGTATGCTTTTGCGACCAACACCTTTCGGCCACATTGGGATTTTTCCGGAGCAGGAAGTAAATTGGCGCTGGATGCAATCGTTGATGGGTGAATCAGAGGCGAAGCCGATTCGTTGTTTGAATCTGTTTGCTTACACAGGTGCTAGTTCCCTGGTTCTCGCGAAGCTTGGGTGTCATGTAACGCATGTCGATGCATCGCGTCCAACGATTCAGTGGGCGCGAGACAATGCGGCTCATAATGCTTTAGATGGCAAACCGATTCGTTGGATTCAGGAAGACGCAAGCCGATTTGTGGGGCGGGAGATTCGAAGGGGTAACCGTTACGAAATGGTCTTGCTCGATCCTCCGACGTATGGTCATGGGCCTAAAGGCGAGTCGTGGGATTTCGATCGTGATATTCAAGGTTTGCTCGAATCGGTTTTTGAAGTGCTCAGCGATGATGCGAAAGCTGTGTTGTGGACGGGGCACTCGGAAACCGAGTCACTGATGCCGCTGATGAAGTGCGTTGAAGACCGAGCCCAGGATCTGGAGCTTCGGCCACAGCGTATCGAGCGTTCGACGTTGAGCGATTTGGCAGAACGAAAACTCGATTGCGGTTTCCGGATTCGTTGGATAAGCCAGCGAGTTTCTGGGATATAGATTTTGACCGATTGCTTACGAGTGTTGATTGGATGTGTAACTTCCCAGGGAAATCACCTCGTATCGGCACTCTCTTAAAACGCTTGCCGAGATGATAAAATCCAAGTGTTGTGAAAATGCGACGTTCATCTTGCCATCGCTTGGTTCCAAGGTGCGAACGACTATTTGGCGTGTTAGCAGAGTAGAGCGACCGATACCGTGTATTTGTACTATACCGATCACTTCGAGTTGCCGCTTCCTGAAGGGCATCGCTTTCCGATGTCCAAGTATCGTTTGCTGCGTCAACGGATTGCTGAGGACCCGCAGCATCAGGAGGACCTGCTATTGGTACCTCCGGCGGCGACCGATGAGCAGTTGCAACACGCGCACGATGCAGACTATGTCGCGAGAGTACGCGATGGCTTGCTCAGTGATGCGGAGATACGACGTATCGGTTTTCCATGGACGCCAGCGATGGTGGAGCGATCACGGCGCAGTAGTGGGGCAACTTTGGCGGCAGCTCGCACAGCCTTGGCTTACGGTGTTTCAGCGAATCTGGCAGGTGGTACGCATCATGCAATGACGGCTGCCGGTGAAGGGTACTGCGTTTTTAATGATGCGGCGGTGACAATACGGACCCTGGTTGCCGAAGGAATGATCCGCCGAGCGGCGGTGATTGATTGTGATGTGCATCAAGGAAATGGTACCGCGGAGATTCTAGGTAACGATCCACATGCTTTCACGTTTTCGATTCATGGAGAGAAGAATTTTCCGCTGCGCAAGATGCCCAGTCATCTCGATATCGATCTACCTGATGGAACAACGGATGGGGCTTATCTATCGCAACTGGCGCGAGGCCTCAGCGAGGTATTTTTAAATGGCCCTTACGATTTAGTGATCTATCTGGCTGGCGCGGATCCCTTTGAAGGAGATCGGCTCGGACGTCTGAAATTGACGAAGCAGGGACTGTTGGCTCGAGATGAAGTGGTTCTCGACGAGTGTCTTGAAAGATCTATTCCTGTGGCCATTGCGATGGCGGGTGGCTATGCTCCCAACGTCGACGACATCGTTGATATTCATGCACAAACGATCGCCGCGGCGAGTCAGCGGTCAAGTTATTGAATCCTCGATCGTATTGTTGCATGAATTCTGTTGCTGATGTTTTGCTCCATCGCTTAACTGAGACTTGCAATCGATGGAAAGAGCCGCATACATCTGAACGCTGTGGTTTTTCATGCATCAGTCTCCTGTAACTTATTATCACAGGAGTAGGCTAGCACGTGCTCAGCGCAGCGGCTCTCGTGTTCGAATCGTGGGAGTTGCTCAGCGGATTGTCTCCTTGATCCAATCACTATAGCTTGAACTGGAGAAGCGAATGGGTGATTGCTTACCGGTTTGCAGAGGTATTCGAGCAGGAGCAGGAGCACGAACGCGTGATCATTACCCGATTACGAAACCGTCCCTTGCTTTAGCTGTTCGCGAACGTCCATCAGGGCGAAGCCGAGCAGATTCTGCCCCTTCCATTTCTGCGGATCACGGGCTTCCGGATCCTTAGCTGCCATGCCAATTCCCCAAATGTTATCCGTGGGACTTGCTTCGACAAGAACTTTATCGCCGGTGCTGAGAAGGAAGTTCTTCAGCGCGTCGTTTTGACTGAACTTCGCATAGTTTCCTTCGGTCACGATTCGGCGAGCGTTTTTCGACCAGGTATCTTGGACAAAGTGTTTCACTTGTCGACCGATCGCTTTCGCTTTCTCTGGTCGATGTTCCAGCATAATGCGCTGCAGTGCATCTTGGTCTGCAAACAATCGTGCCTTAGAGGCCATCATCCAGTGCTCGGCAGTTGGATAATGATCGCCATTTACCTCAAACGATGCCAGATAAAATTGGCTGAGGCAACTCTGAGTTACTCTTCCAGCAGGATCGGGCTGATGACCCCAGAACAACAGATAATCAAAATGTTCGCCGTTGCGGCAACGTGCGCGAAGTGTATTGACCGTAAGCATAGGGCGCCTTGTAACGAATAAGGGGTGGAGGTGCGATGCATTTTCGGGAACATGCACTTCAAGACACAGCAGAAAGGTATTCGTTCACGGGGAATGTTAACGGGCTCAGTTTTGCCAGGAAACAACGGTATAAATATACAGTTCAGTAATACGTATTTGCTTGGTAATCCATGCTGTTTCGGTGTATGCTTTAGGGTGGCTATTAGGCCTCGCGTCTAATGGTTCGGTGACGGTCGTTCTTCGCCGGAATTTGAGTTTAGAATTTCGCTCAGATCGATCCACCCTACTACCCTCCTATATGACTCCTTCCCACTGGTTTGTTTATGACGACACATTCGATGATTCGCCTATTGGCGCTGGTCATGGTGGGATGCGGCTCGAGTTGGTCGCTAGCAGACGAATCACCTGATTACTCATCGAAGATCAAACCGATACTTCGCGCTCGCTGTTTCGCTTGTCATGGTCCTCTCAAACAGGAGTCGGGCTTGAGACTCGACACGGCGGCCTCGATTCTTCAGGGAGGAGATTCGGGCGCAGCGATTAAAGTAGGCGATTCCAGTGGGAGCTTCTTGATCGCGCGGATCATTGCTACCGACATCGAGCAACGGATGCCCCCTGAGCATGAGGGTGAGGTTGTACCGACATCCGAAGTTGAGCTTTTAAAGAAATGGATCGATGCGGGAGCGGCCGCGCCGGCCAACGAACAACCTGAGCCTGGACCTGAAGATCATTGGTCGTTTCGCCCTGTACAGCGGCCCGAGGTTTCGGTGATCACGTCGGCCACTGGGGCGATCTCAACGATTGCTCCAAGTCCAGTCGATGCCTTTGTCTTGAAGTTGTGCCAAGAGCGAGGCTTGGAAGTGCAAAAGAGTGCCAGGCCAGAGATCTTGTTGCGAAGGTTGTATATCGACTTGATCGGCCTGCCACCTCCTCCGGAGGAATTCGATCGTCTTCCTCAAGAATTCGATTTGACTTGGTATTCGCAACTCGTCGAACGATTGCTCAACGATCCTCGCTATGGTGAACGCTGGGGTCGGCATTGGATGGACGTGTGGCGCTACAGTGATTGGTGGGGACTGGGCGAACAATTGCGAAACAGTCAGTTGCACATCTGGCATTGGCGAGACTGGATCATCGAATCGCTCAATGCAGATATGCCCTATGACAAAATGATTGAGTTGATGTTGGCTGGTGATGAGATCGAGCCGACCAATTTGAATCAACTTCGGGCTACAGGGTTTCTCGCAAGGAATTACTTTCTTTTCAATCGCAACCAATGGATGGATGACACGGTCGAGCATGTGAGCAAGTCGATGCTCGGTTTAACCATGAACTGCGCCAAGTGTCATGATCATAAATACGATCCGATCAAGCAAACGGACTTCTATCGGATGCGAGCCATCTTCGAGCCTTATCATGTCAGATTGGATCAGGTGGAAGGAGAGGTCGATTTGAATCGCAATGCGATTCCTCGCGTATTTGATGGCTTGCCGGATCTGCCGACCTATCGATTTGTACGCGGTCAGGAAAACAGTCCCGATAAATCTCAAGTTATTGCCCCTGGTGTCCCTGAGTTTTTCAAGGAAGCAAATTACACGGCAACGCCAGTCTCCCTACCGCCGGTCGCTTGGCAACCAGCGCGTCAACCTTGGGTCGCTAAGGATCGCATAGCTGCTCAGGTAGCCAGAGTCGAAAATGTCGAGAAGGAATTGGTGACCGCTCGCAACCGTTTGCAAGAAGCTGAAAAGCAGCAAGCCGAAATGAAACTAGCTGCAGCGAACAGTGACGGAAAAGCAGAACCAGTAGAAGAGAAGGAATTGCTGCACGATACATTTGCGACACTCGATGAATCTAAGTGGCAGATCTTCGGTGGCAACTGGAAGCATGAGCCAGGTAAGCTGCAACAACAGATGGACGGTATGATGCGCAGCGCTTTGCGCTGGAAAGGGGAAACGCCTCGCGATTTCGATGTGACCATTCGTTTCACGTTGCATGGTGGAAGCGTTTACCGAAGTCTGGGGCTCACCTTCGACTGCTCTCAAGAGAACGCTTTAGGAGCTGCTACGCCATCAGACAGTGAGCAAATGGTTTACATCAGCGCCCACGCTCCTGGGCCCAAGGTTCAAGGTTCCTTCCAGCAGGGAGGTGCTTACCAATATCCCGATGCCGCTCGCACACCGAGATCTGTCGAGTTGAATCGAGTGTATACGTTTCAAATTCAGGTGCGAGGCGACCTGATCAATGCTCAAGTCGATGGCGAGCCTGCTTTGGCTTGGCGCACACCGTTAGCGCGGCGAGATGGCTTCATGCAAATTACAACCTTTGATGCGATGGCAAGTATTCATGAAGTTACCATCAAGCCTCTTTCACTGAAAACGGTTTTAAGAGAACCGGGCGGTAATTCGGCGCCGGGTAGTGAAGAATCAGTCAAGCAGTTGCAGTTGGAAGTTGCGATTGCAGACACAGCTCTGAAGGTCGTGCAAGCCGAGCTGCGCAGTCTGGAGTTTCGAGATGCAGCGATGAAGGCAACTTGGAATCGGGAGGATTACGAAGCAGCGATCGTTGTTGATGCTCGCGCTGCAAATCCCGACGAGAAAGCGAAGCTGGAAGCGATCGAGAAGGTAGCAATTTCCGAGGCGGTTAAGCGCGAGCGTGAAACGGCCCTGGCGAAAGCGATTCAAACCGAAGCGACGGCTGAGTTGAATTTATTCAAGGCGACTAAGGATAAAAAGGAAGCGGTTCAGAAAGAGTTAGACGCAGCTAAGCAGGCGGTCGCTAAAGCCCGCGAAACGCTGGAAATGCCTGGAGGCGACTACACAAAATTAACCGGTGCTCAGTGGACGCCTACACGTTTTTTCAACTCAGGTGTGGATGATCCCAAGGTTGAGTTTCAAAAGATGAGCACCGGGCGGCGACTCGCACTGGCGAAGTGGATTGCCAACAAATCGAATCCACTTACGGCTCGAGTGGCCGTAAATCAGATATGGTCAAGACATTTCGGTGAGCCGTTGATGCCCAATGTTTTTGATTTCGGAATGAAAGCACCAGCCCCTCTTCACCATCAATTAATCGATTGGCTTGCAGCTGAATTCATGGATAACCAATGGAGCATGAAGCATCTTCATCGCGTCATTGTGATGAGTGAGCTTTATCGGCGAAGTTCGTCGCTGGCAGGGACGGAAAACAACATGGCAAAGGATCCCGACAATCGTTACTTATGGCGTCGTTTGCCGATCCGTGTGGAATCGCAAGTGGTACGAGATTCTATCTTATCATTGGCAAATGTTCTGGATGAACGTCGCGGTGGTCCGCCGGTGATGCCAGGCGAGCAAGCGGATTCAAAACGACGCAGTTTGTACTTCTTTCATTCCAATAACGAGCGTAATCTTTTCTTGTCGACATTCGATGAAGCGCTCGTCAAGGAATGCTATCGACGCGAGCAGAATATTATTCCACAGCAGGCTTTAGCACTAAGCAATAGCCGATTGGTTTTGGATTCCGTCGCTCTGATCGAAAAGCGATTGTCTAGCGATACGATGCAAGACGAAGAATTTATTCGACGGTCGTTTCTGGTTTTACTCGGTGTTGTTGCCGATGAAGCAATGGTAGAAGCGAGCAAGAAAGCGATGGAGCAATGGAGTCAATTGCCTGACGGTGGAGGTGGTCAAGGGGTGAATTATTCACCTCGATCGCTACTGGTTTGGTCGTTGCTCAATCATAACGATTTTGTAACCATGCGTTGATATGGTTGGGATCGCTGGAGTGTTCGAGGTGGTCAAGGTCTACGGAAGACGATAAGGCGAGCGAGAGCCATGAGTTCACGACATAACAATCAGTGTGGTTGTCCGAGTAGTTCATCGCCGATGGGCCGTCGCGGTTTTCTAGCGGATGTTGGTCTAGGGTTTACTGGACTTGCGCTGTCGGCGATGTTGCAGCGGGATGGTTTCTCAAAGGATGCGCAGTGGCAGCCGCCCGATGGTAAGCCACATTTTGCGCCGAAAGCAAAGAGTGTGATTTGGCTCTTTATGAATGGTGGTGTCAGCCACATGGAGAGTTTCGATCCAAAGCCAATGTTGACGAAGTATGGCGGTAAGACGATTGCCGAAACGCCCTTTGCATCGGCACAGGATCCGAAGAAACTCGCCATCGAGCGACTCGTTGTTCCTGATGGTAATGGCAACCAGCGCAATACGCTCTACCCATTGCAGGTTGGTTTTCGCAAGCATGGCCAGAGCGGCATCGAGATCAGCGATTGGTTTCCACACATTGCAACACAAGTTGACAAACTGGCGATCGTTCGCTCGATGTGGACGACCGACAGCAACCATGGCGCGCAAGCGCAGTTTCATTCGGGAAGGCATCAAAACGATGGCGATTATCCGAATCTGGGAGCTTGGGTTCACTATGGGCTGGGAAGTATGAATGAAGATTTGCCACAATTCATTTCAATGGGCAATCGCGAATATTGGAACAAGAAAGATGGTCACTACTTAGGGCCTGCCCATGATGCGGTGCCATTGCGAGTGGATCCAAACGCTCCGCTGGATTTCGGTCGTGCGGAGAGGCCTTTCTCGAGCGATGCGAAACGAATCGGAGGAGGATTGATACGCGAGCTCAACTCGCTGCGCGGGGTGGAGTATCCCGATGATCCCGCGATGGCCGCTCGTATCGCCTCCTATGAGTTAGCGTTTCGAATGCAGCAGTCGGTTCCGGAAGCGGTAGACTTTGCTACGGAGACCGCCGAAACGCAATCGCTTTACGGAATGGATAAGCCGTATTGTCGCGATTTTGGGATGCAGCTTTTAGCGAGTCGCCGGTTAGTCGAGCGTGGGGTACGTTTTATTCAAATTCAGCATGGTGCTGGTGGTGCTGGTTCGTGGGACGCGCATGGTGGATTGAAGGCTAATCATGAGAATAATTCGCGCAGTGTCGATCAGCCGATAGCGGGTTTGCTCGTCGACTTGGAACGTCGCGGATTGCTCGAAGAAACTCTAGTGATTTTCGCAAGTGAATTCGGACGAACGCCGGGAACACAAGGATCCGACGGACGCGATCATCACATTTATGGGTTTTCTGTCTGGATGGCGGGTGGTGGAATCAAAGGTGGTGTTGTGCATGGGGCGACCGATGAGATCGGTTTCCATGCTGTTGAACATCGACACTACGTCACCGATATTCATGCCACCATCTTGCATCAATTAGGGCTCGATTCCAGGAAACTAGAGGTGCCTGGACGCAAACGCCTGGAGATCGATCATGGAAAACCGATCTTCGAAATTATCGCCTGAGGAAATCAATTAGGTTCCAGTGGACTGCATCCTATCTCCCTAACGATCGGCGTGAATTGAATGTCTAAGTTGTTTTTGTGCGGAGCGATTTGTTGGTTGTTGATAAACACGATGGTGTTGGCGGAAGATAATTCGCTTCCTGTCAAAATATTCGTGCTGGCTGGTCAATCCAATATGGAAGGGCAGGCCGTCGTTGATTTGTCGGGTAAAGACTACAACGAAGGTCGAGGTACGTTAGCGTACTTGCTGAACGATCCCGAAAAGAAGAAGAGGCTTGGCCATCTGCGTAACAGTGATGGGTCTTGGAATGTACGAGACGATGTCTGGGTGAGTTATCAGCGTGAGGAACAGCCATTGCTGAAAGGGCCACTCAGTGTTGGCTTTGCGGTTTATGGTGGGAAGCATCATTTTGGACCGGAGCTGCAATTCGGTCATGTGGTAGGAAATCATCTCGGCAATCCGGTACTAATTATCAAAACCGCTTGGGGTGGTAAAAGTCTTTACAAAGATTTTCGGCCGCCATCCTCCGGTGGAGAAACGGGACCGTATTACAAGAAAATAATTTCACAGGTGAAAGAGACTCTCGCGACAATCGATGAGAACTTTCCTGAGCTAAAGGGGCGCAAGTACGAGTTAGCTGGTCTGGTGTGGTATCACGGATGGAACGATGGGGTTGATCCGCAAAATGCGGTGCCTGAGTATGAAGAGAACTTGGCCAATTTGATTCGCGATCTGCGCAAAGAGTGGAAGAGACCGCAGTTGCCTGTCGTCATTGGTGAGATTACAGGACCATGGGTGGATGCACCCAAGGAATGGGAGCAGCTGCGAAGCGCTCAAGCAGCAGTGGCCGATAAGGCTGAATTCAAGAATGCGACGATCTTTGTAAGTACAAGGAAGTTTGTCAGGGCCCCAGAAGATTCGCCGAATCCCACTCATGGCCATCATGAATACGGTAATGCTGAGACGTACTTTTTAGTCGGTGATGCCTTAGGACAAGGTATGGTGTCGCTGCTCAAGTGATCATGAGCAAGTGTGATAGAGCCCTTGTTTCGGTGTTGAACTTTACGTTTTGAAAATCGAGTCACATGAAACGATTCTTTGGTTCTTTGGTGAACGTTATTTTCGCTTTAAGTTTGCTTTCGCTTTGGGTAAAACCTGCCCATGGTCAATTTCTTGAGGAGCAGTTGAAGCGAGAAAGCGTGCGGGATTTGGCCCAAGCGGCCAAGCGAGACGGCGATGCGCAGCGGGGTGCAATCGTGTTTCACCAGCCTGCCTTGGCCTGTGCGCAGTGCCATAGTCTCAGCGGGGTTGTGGGTGCTGGGTTGGGGCCGAATCTGGCACGTGCCGCCAGCGGTAAGAAAGAAGACCAACTTACCGATGATCAGTTAGTCGAGTCGATTCTCGATCCCTCGCGCACGATTCGCCAAGAATATCGTGGCTCGATCGTGGCGACAAAAGATGGAGAAACGATCGCCGGTTTAGTTTTAAGTAAAGATGATAAGCGGATCAAATTGCGAGAAGCATCACCTCAGGGAGCGGTTCGCGAGATCGATGTCGATGAGATTGAAGGGATCAAGGAAAATCCTTTATCGATGATGCCAGCTGGATTGGTCAATCAGCTTTCAGGTCGTCAGCAGTTTCTGGACCTTGTGCGTTATTTGATGGAGATACGCGACGGGGGTGAAAAGCGTGCCGAGGAATTAAAGCCATCAGCATCGTTGTTGGCTCTGAAAGTTCCTGAATACGAAGGGCATTTAGACCACAGCGGATTCATTAAGTCCTGGAATGAGGATTCGTTGAAACGAGGCGAGGCGATCTATCAACGTGTATGCGCGAATTGTCATGGTACCAAGGATGCGCCTGGTTCACTTCCCAACTCGCTACGTTTTGCGGAAGGGAAATTCAAAAACGGATCCGATCCGTTATCGATGTATCGAACCCTTACCTATGGTTTCGGGTTTATGGTTCCACAGACATGGATGGTTCCATCTCAAAAATACGACGTGATTCATTACATTCGCGAGCGTTATTTGCGTCCGCATAATCCGACGCAGTATGTTGAGTTGGATCAAAGCTATCTCGCGTCGTTGCCTGTGGGTGATACGAAAGGTCCTGAGGCCAGTCAGATCGAATCGTGGGTCGCGATGGATTATGGCCCCAGTTTGATTCATACGTATGAAGTGCCGGGAGGAAAACATAATTTCGCATACAAAGGAGTTGCGATTCGTCTTGATCCGGGTGCAGGTGGTGTATCGCGAGGAAGCTACTGGACGATATTCGATACCGATACGCTGCGATCGGCAGCAACGTGGAGTCATGGCAAGAAGAAGGATGCGAACTTTATTGATTGGCGTGGTATACAGTTCAATGGCGAGCATCAGATCCATCCCAAAATTGTCGGTGAGATTTATTACGCGAATGGGACGGGGCCCGGTTGGGCCAATCCAACGACGCAGACTCTCGTGGATGATCAACGAGTCGTAGGGCGTGACGATCTTCGCTACGGTCCCTTGCCAAGTTCGTGGGGAGCTTTCAAAGGGATCTATCATCACGATCAAAAAGTGATTCTCTCTTATCGTGTTGCCGGTGCGGATATCTTGGAAATGCCGGCGATGCTGAAGATCGATAAAGAGTCGGAAGCTCCCTGGTTACTTCGGCATTTTGAGGTCGCAGCGCGTTCACAGGAATTGAGGCTCAAGGTTGCGGACAATCCTGCGAGTGTTGGTGGCAAAACGCGATGGGAGATGGCGTCCGCTGGCAAGTTGCTGGCGAGTTTCAATCCTTCCCCGAAATCCTCTTCTGAGGCTGTCCAAACCGAGACAGAAGGGGAGCTACCGCTACGATTTGATGGGAAGACCTATTTGGAAGTTGAAGAGGGTGCTGCATTCGACTGGAACAGTAAGGATTTTTCCATTGCAGCTCGGATTAAGACCAGTGAAGGTGGAACGATCTGCGCGTTGGCACAGAAGGGACCTGTATGGATTCCGAATGGGCAGACGTTGTTTGTGCGTGATGGGCAAGTATGTTTTGATATTGGTTGGGTCGGAGTGGTGGGTTCCAAGAGACGAATCGCTGATGGCAAGTGGCATGATGTCGTTGCGACTTGGCAAAAGGATCAGCGAAAGGTTCGACTGTATATCGATGGGAAACTGGATGGCGAAGGGGAACTTGGAGCGAAGGGGAAGCTGGATGCGCCGGTTTTTCGAATTGGATTCACCTCGCCCAATTTTCCAGGGCCACAGTCGTTCTTTAAAGGTGAAATGGAGGAAGTTCGGTTTTATCAGAGAGAAATTCAGAACGGTAAAATCGATTGGAGCAAGCAAGCTAAAGAAGATGAAAGTGTGGTCGGGCGATGGCTGACCAGTAAGAGTATCGCCAAGAAGGTCGAGAGCACGACTCGGAAGGAACTCGCTGCGAGCGTGATACAAGGTGAAGGGGAATCAATTGAGATTCCTGAACCACTTGCTGCAGGAGTTGTCGATGCAGTGCCGGGAATGAAATGGAGCGAACAAGAAGAGTCGCTCTGTTTAGTTATTCCTCCAGGTGAAGAGACGCTGCGATTTACAGTGTGGGTGCGAGCGACTGAAGAGACAGTTGAGCCCATATTGGAAGTTGGTTCACCCGGTTTGAAGGAGTTGACTCAAGGCGGGCCGCCACGTTGGTCGCAGACAATCACGACAGATTTAAAGGTTGGTGATGGAGCGAGAGCGTTTGCATCGGATGTGCTTACGGCGCCACAAAGCAATCCGTGGTTGGCGTTGACGCGATTTACGGGTGTTGATTTTCTTCCCGATGGTCGATTAGCTGTGTGCACGTGGGATGGTGACGTGTGGCTGGTGGATGTTCATGAAGACAGTGCCAAGATCGATTGGAAGCGAATCGCATCAGGTTTGTTTCAACCGCTTGGTTTGAAAGTCGTTGAAGGAAAAATTTATCTTACCTGTCGTGATCAGTTAACAGTACTGCATGATCTGAACGGCGATGAGGAGATTGATTTCTATCAGTGCCTTAACAACGATCATCAAGTGACCGAACATTTTCATGAATTCGCTATGGGCTTGCAGACCGACGCGGAAGGAAATTTTTATTATGCCAAGTCGGGGCGTCATGCATTGAAGGCTGTTGTGCCACATCATGGAACGTTGCTGAAAGTGAGTCGTGATGGTAGTCGCACAGACATTTTGGCTACGGGATTTCGAGCAGCTAACGGAGTATGTATGAATCCTGATGGATCCTTTGTGGTGACGGACCAAGAAGGATTCTGGAACCCGAAGAATCGAATCAATTGGGTGACTGTAGAGTCGCATGGTAAGCCAAAATTTTACGGCAATATGTTTGGCTATCACGATGTGACCGATTCCAGCGATTCAGCGATGGAGCCGCCGCTGTGCTGGATCACGAATGCTTTCGATCGATCTCCGGCTGAGTTGTTGTGGGTCGATAGCGAGAAGTGGGGGCCGCTTCAAGGTAAGCTGCTGAATCTTTCTTACGGTTATGGCAAAGTGTTTGTTGTGCCACATGAGCGCGTGGATGGATTGGTGCAAGGTGGAATGGTGCAACTTCCGATCGAGAACTTTCCGACGGGAGTGATGCGAGGTCGGTTTAATTCCAGCGACGGTCACCTGTATCTGTGCGGGATGTTTGCTTGGGCTGGTGATGCGACGGAGCCTGGTGGTCTTTATCGCTTGAGGGCGACAGGTAAGCCGATGCATTTGCCGACTGGGCTTCAGGCGACGAAATCCGGATTGCGATTGGAGTTCACGGAGCCGCTGGGTCGTTCTTCGGTCGAAGCGAGTGCATTCCGTATCAAGGTATGGTCGCTGAAGCGAACGGCTGGTTACGGTTCGAAGCATTACGATGAGCGTGAGCTGAAGGTAGTTTCGGCGGAAGTTTCAGAGGATGGCAAAATCGTTACGCTGGCGATTCCGGAGATTGAGCCGACGTGGTGCATGGAGATCGGCTATCGCTTGCAGGATCGTGAAGGAGGCGTGTTTCAGGGAGTGATTCATAACACGATCCACCGTTTAGGGGCTCCGTAGGCAATCCTATTTCTGGCTTAGGTTCATAGCGGTCGAGGGCCGGCCCGGAAATTATCGAAAAATTCCCAATTTCTCTGGCTAAAGTCGGGCATTTTCCCTGATAATCAATAAAAATGGACATAAGAATCCTGTTTTGGTTTGTCTGTGGATATGTTGGGTGAATTGGTGGGCGATGGTGGGGAGTCGAGACATGAGATGCATGAGGATTCTGGGAGCGGTCAAGAAATGGCTTGGCTTGGGGACTGCCAGCGTGTGCATGTTGCTGATGCTGTCGAGTTCGCTGTGGGGCGAGGATGAGTACGAGCGATCGCCGGTGCGTTACAGCGATTCGGTTCCGGTGAATCGTGTTAGCGCGTTGCAGCAGCAGATTGATAATGGGATGGTTCAATTAGCCTACGACCGAGAGTTTGGTTATCTCCGATCGTTACTTGAATCGCTGAAGGTATCTACTGATTCGCAGATGCTTGTGTTTTCGAAGACGAGTTTGCAGATCCAGCGCATTACGCCGAGGACACCGCGCGCGATTTATTTTAGTGATGATGTTTATGTCGGGTATTGTCAGCAGGGGGAAGTGCTCGAGATATCGGCGGTTGATTCCAAGTTGGGAACCGTGTTTTATACGCTCGATCAAAAGCAAATGGAGCGGCCGAAGTTGGTTCGGCAGACGGATCACTGTTTAACATGTCATAGTTCATCGCGAACTGAGGGAGTGCCGGGGCATGTTGCGCGATCTATTTTTGCCGACACTCGCGGCATGCCGATCTTTTCTGCCGGCAGTCACAATGTGAATTATCGCACTCCGCTGGAGAAGCGTTGGGGTGGTTGGTATGTGACGGGCAAGCATGGGCAGCAAGTGCACATGGGAAATCTGGTGGTGTCGGGGCGTGATGTACCTGAGGATTTGGATTTGAGGAAAGGGAGTAACCTCGATGATCTTTCTGGGCACATTGATCCAGATCGTTATCTATCTCGTGGTAGCGATATTGTTGCGCTGATGGTGATGGAGCATCAGATCGTCGTGCATAACTATCTGACGAAAGCGAATTTTATGACGCGTCAGGCGCTAGAGTATCAAGCGATGATGCATAAAGAGTTAGGAGTGCCTGAGGGGGAGTTGCTGGATAGTGTCAAGAGTCGTATTCGCAGCGCGGGTAATGATTTGGTCGATGCGTTGTTGATGGTTGATGAAACACCGTTGTCAGAGCCGGTTCAGGGATCAAGTGGATTCGCTGATCGATTCACCAAATTAGGACCGTTTGATTATAAAGGACGATCGTTGCGTCAATTGGATTTGAATAAACGATTGTTTGCTTATCCTTGTAGTTATCTGATTTACTCGGACTCTTTCCGCGAGTTACCGGCGGAGATGAAACGATTTATCCGAGGGCGATTTGAGGAGATACTGAGTGGTAAGGATCCTTCGTCCAAGTATGCACATTTGAGCGAAGGGGATCGGAGGGCTTTGGTTGAGATTTTGGAAGAGACCAAAGTGTGGGGCGATGGATAGGGCCCGGAACAAATTTGCGGATGAAAATTGATTCCGATGATTATTTTTTTGTTTCATGAGGAAATAGATTGCGGCGTGCCTCTTGTCCCCTCTCCCCGTGGCGTACTCGCCATGGGGAGAGGGCTAGGGTGAGGGGCAGTTGCAAAGTTTTAACGACAAGATTGCAGTTGCGGATGACAACACCAATCGATGTTCTATTTAGAACGTTAACAGCTTTGCGCGAGCCTCCAGTCCCCGCTCCAACGCGCTCTCTCGGGCTATCGCCCGATCAATCTTTGGGAGTGGGGACGCATCGCAGCGTTAACGACATGGCGGCAGTTGCGGATGACAATACGAGCGTTTGATTATTCAAGTCGTTTGCGATACAGATCCCGGTGGTTGCGTTACTCAGCTGATTTCTTTCCGAAGCGGCGCCGTGCGTAGCGACAGCCTACGGCAGCTGCTCCGATTGCGACTAGAGCTAGTGAAGAGGGTTCGGGAACTGCGGAGGAGGAGCCCATCACGTTCATTGCGAAGTCGTTCGAGGGAAAGACGAATCCGTCGATCAAAGTAAAGTCACCAAACATCATATCATCAGCTGCACTATCCGGGTCGATGATGCGAAATCGGCTAATTTCCGTCGACAGAGCGCTGATCCCCTCGATCGTACCTAATTTCACCCGGTAACCGCTACCAAAG
>JBEGUT010000018.1:0-16744 GCA_041178745.1 Planctomycetota bacterium
CGTGCAAAACGGAACGCTCAAAGTTGGTGACATTGTTGTCTGCGGTTCCTCACACGGCCGCGTGAAAGCGATCTACGATACATTGCGTCCTAACAAGATGATCAAGGAAGCCGGCCCCTCGATGCCCGCCAATATCACCGGTCTCGATGTACCTCCTAATGCGGGAGATCGATTCTATGTGATCGATGATATTGCGAAGGCTCGAGAAATCGCTTCCACACGCGCTGATTCCACACGCGAGCAATCGTTGTCTGGATCCAGTACGAAGGTCTCGTTCGAAGCGTTCCAAGAGTTGTTGCAATCGGGCAAGTTGGGCAAGAAGGAAGACAAAGTTCAGCTCAATTTGATCATTCGCGCCGATGCCCGTGGTTCACTCGAAGCGATCGAAAAAGAGATCTCCAAGTTGGAGCAGCATCCGGAAGTCGATATCCGAATTCTCCAAAAGAGTGTCGGAGGTGTCACTGTTGCGGACGTGACCCTCGCTCACGCTTCACAAGGTGTGATCGTTGGGTTTAATGTGATCCCCGACGAGCAAGCACGCTCGTTGGCTGAGGAGCGAGGAGTCGAGATTCGTCGCTACGATATCATCTATAAATTAGCGGAAGATATTAAAGCGATCATCGAAGGTCGCTTGCGTCCTGAGGAGCGGATTATCGAGTTGGGTCGAGCCTTGGTCAAACAGGTCTTCTCGATCAGTCGAGTTGGAGCGATCGCAGGTTGTTATGTGGCTCAAGGTGCGATCGAAAGAGGATGCCGAATCCGCGTCAATCGAGATGGTCGAACGATCGGTGATTATGCTCTCGATTCGCTGAAGCGCCACAAAGACGACGCTAAGGAAGTGCCACGCGGTATGGAGTGTGGTATCAAGTTAGCTGGATTTAACGATATCAAACCGGATGATGTGCTGGAGGCTTACAAGATCGAGGAAGTGGCTAGGACGCTGGATTGATCCTAATCGTCCGCTATGGTGTCACCCCCTGGGAGTTCTTAAAGCTAATGTCCTCACGTCGACTATTAAAAGCTGCTGAAGCGATTCGCGAAGTTGTCAGTATGGCAATTCTCACGGAGCTGCGCGACCCTCGAATTCAAGACGTTACGGTCATCGGAGTGGAAGTCGCTCCCGATATGCGCCAAGCGAAGGTGGCCGTAAGCATCATGGGTTCTGAGAGCAAGCAGCAGTTGGCAATGCGAGGTTTGGAAAACGCCAAAGGATTCTTGCAATCTCGAATCGCCGAACGAATCGACACGCGATACACACCCAAATTGCAGTTCACTATGGACCAGGGTGTGAAGAAATCACTTGAAGTGGGTCGCATTCTCGACCAGTTGGCAGCTGAACGTGCTGCGCGGGAAGCCGAGCATGGATCGGCCCAAATTGAAGCTGGCGACAAGGAATCCGAAGCGGAAGATGATTCAGCCGAGGAAAATTTGGAGTAGGAATTCAAGAATCGAGTTCGGAATGTAGATGAAGGTCTCGGGCCATTCGGACATCCCGGAAAAACTCAAGTACAGCGACACCTAAGACCGTATAGCAAACAAAACTGACAACGAATAACCAAATTCCGGTAAGTATTGAGTTGCCGGAGTACTCTTCCGATAACTCTCACATCCCCAGGTGATGCATGAGCAGCTTGAATCGCGCCGAACGAATTGAAGTATTGCAAAAACTACTGCGAAAGCATTACAAGCCGGTGGCTCTGCCTCAAGGCCGTACTGTCTTGGATCATCTTATTTACGCTTGCTGTTTGGAAGATTCGAAGTTCGAAGTTGCCGATGAACTATTTGCCAAGTTGCAACAGGATTACTTTGATTGGAATGAGGCGCGGGTTACGACCATTACCGAACTGGCTGAGCTGTTTAGTATTCATCCACTGCCAGTGCAAGTTGCACTTCGTGTTAAAAAGGCACTGCAGGGGATTTTTGAATCGCGATACTCATTCGACATTGAAGACCTGTTAAAGTTGAATCTAGGGAAAGCGACTGAAGTCATCGAGAATTGGGTTGGTGGGGATAAATTCGTCCCAGCATTTATGCAGCAGAACGCATTCGGAGGTCACGCCATTGCGATCGATAATTCGGCCCTTCAAGCTCTTGAAGCGATCGGGATCGCCCAGCCTGCTGACATTCAGAAAAAACAGATTTCCGGACTCGAACGAGCTGTACCGAAGAATAAGGGGGCTGAGGTCTTCTCGCTTTTGCATCAGTTCGCGGTTGACTTCTTGAAAGATAAGAAGCTGGCGGGGGTTGCAGCGATCTTGGCAGAGTTAGCTGTTGAACCAGCACCACCTAAAGCTTCCAAGGTAGTAGCGAAGGCCCCGGAAAAGCCTGTTGCGGCAGCCCCTAAGAAGCCAGAGAAGAAAGAACCAGAAAAGAAAGAAGCGGAGAAAGCTTCAGGTACCAAAACTCCGCCTCCCTCCAAGCCAACTCCCGGTGCCAAAACGCCCGCTAAGCCTGAGGTGAAGGCGAAGTTGGACATTAAAGGGAAACCTGAAGTTAAACCAAAAACAGTAAGTAAGGCGAAGCCGGAGAGTAAGCCGGATACAAAATCTAAATCGGTTCCTGCTCCCAAAGCGGCTTCGAAAGTTCCTCCTCCCAAGCCAGGGAAAGGTGATACTAAGAAGCCGGCTAAACCCGTGGCAAAGCAACCACCTTCAAAGGACGCTAAGAACGCCTCTAAAAAGCCGATTACGAGCAATAAAGGTTTATCCAAAAAGAAGCCGAAGTAACTTCGGTTGCACGACGGCGAACTCCCTGCCAACATTTTAGGCTGGGTGTGCAGTTGGTTCGATCTTCAGTTGTTTTTATCAATTCTGACGTTCAATCGTTTTCGGGAACAATGCCATGGCAGGCCATTCGCATTGGGCAGGCATCAAGCATAAGAAAGCTGTTGTCGATAGTAAGCGGAGTAAGGTTTGGAGCAAACTCTCCAAGGCCATCATCGTTGCTGCAAAGCTCGGTGGTGGTGACCCAGGCATGAATGCGCGTCTGAGGACAGCTGTCGCTGATGCCAAGGCTGTCTCTATGCCTCGGGATAACATCGAGCGTGCGATTAAAAAAGGAATCGGCGAACTCGATGGTGGAAATGTTGAAGAAATGATCTATGAAGGTTACGGTCCAGGTGGTGTTGCCGTGATGTGCGACATCATGACAGATAACAAAAATCGAACTGCACCTGAAATACGCAAGATCTTCGATGTCGCTGGAGGAAAGCTTGGTAGCACCAACTGTGTTGCCTATCTATTTGAACGCAAAGGATTGGTCGTTGTCAAAAATGGTCAGATACAAGAAGAGAGGTTGATGGAACTAGCCCTTGAGCTTGGGGCAGAAGATATTCAGCCACAGGAAGGTACCACTGAGGTCATTACATTACCGGAGAATTTTTCCGCGGTCGTCGAGGGGCTTGAAAAATCGAACGTCGCGATTGAGCTGAAGGAGATTATGAGGATTCCTTCCAACACGGTGGAACTCGACCCCGAAACAGCTAAGACCGTCGTCAAACTTCTAGAAAACCTCGAAGAGCATGATGATGTGCAGAGTGTCTCCACGAACCTGAAGATCACGGCAGAAGCCCTGGAATAGTAATTCTGGAAAGTGCTTAAAAGTGTGGTTTTCTGCGCCTCAGCAGCCAGCTTTTTCTGCCAATCCTAGAGAGTATTTCTCTCGAGGAGCTTCAGAATGACGGCAGTTGCAGAAAAAACGACGAACGTACAGAGTGGTTGGGGGATTTTGGGTGTCAATTTTGCAGTAGGTATTCTGGCCCTGGCTTTATTTGGCCTGGGAGCTGGCTTGTTGCACTCACCTATTGTGCTAATTCTTGGCGTTCTCCTTGGAGTCGTCGCCTTTGTCATGCTGTTTGGGTACTTTTCTTTACAACCCAATGAGGCGGTCGTTTTAAGCTTTTTTGGCCCGTATATCGGTACTGTAAGAGAAGCAGGATTCTTCTGGGCCAACCCTTTCTACAGCAAACAACGTATCTCCCTGAGAGCTAGAAACTTCGAAGGGACTCGTTTGAAAGTGAACGACAAACAGGGGAACCCTATCGAGATTGCAGCTGTCGTAGTTTGGTGTGTGCAGGATACTGCTCAGTCACTTTTCGAAGTTGATAACTACGAAGAGTACGTCAAAGTACAGAGTGAAACGGCCGTAAGGCACTTGGCTAATAAGTATGCCTACGATCATGGCGAAGCGCACGAGGTTACCTTGCGAAGCGATGTCGATACGGTTTGTAAGGACTTATGTGCCGAGTTGCAGGATCGACTTTCCAAAGCGGGCGTGGGAGTGATTGAAGCTCGCTTGACTCACTTGGCGTATGCTCCGGAAATTGCAGGTGCGATGTTGCGTCGCCAGCAAGCTGAAGCGGTCATCGCAGCTCGTCAAATGATTGTCCATGGTGCGGTTAGTATGGTTCAGATGGCTCTGCAGGAATTAACCGATAAGAAGGTGGTCGATTTTGATGAGAATCGCAAAGCGACGATGGTCAGCAATCTGCTAGTAGTGCTGTGCGGTGAAACGGAAGTGCAACCCGTACTGCAGACCGGCGGCCGCGACGATCGATCTTAGATCACTTGCAAAATGGAAATGCTTCAGAGCTCTACAGGCTCAAATGATTTAGTCGTAGGGCTGTTCTCCGTGAATGCATCAAGCCTTGTGGGGTTGCTTAACGCATTCCTTCTGATAGCGGATAGTATTACAGTTCAGAGACCGGCTGATTTTCTCAGCCGGTTTTTCTTTGAATCCTCTTTTTTCTGAAGTCTGTTCTGCAGATTTTTCGGCTTTCTCTGGATAAATCTGGTATGCGGCAAAAGCCGCTAGGCTCAATCCATACGTCTTCGAAAAGCCACTGTTTTTCCCGCTCAACAAGATTCGACGAGGTTCTGGTTGAACCGTAAAAGTTGCATCGAACTTGACTTTACTCGATCCAAGGTACAGGATGAGACAACACCGGCATTGAGTAAGAAGATCGAACGACTGAGGAATTGTTGCTTATGGCCAAGTCAAGTTCGTCGCAAGATATAGCTCTCAAGAGCGATGATATTGAAAGGTTTAGGCCCTATTTAAGGGTACTGGCTCAAACCCGTTTTCAAACGAAGTTTCAGAGCAAGCTAGATGCGTCCGATATCGTGCAGCAAACGATGCTCAATGCCTATCAGTCATGGGAGCAATTCCGAGGAAAGTCGGATGCGGAATTGGCCGGATGGCTGCGGCAAATACTGGCGAATTTGATCATTCGAAATACCCGCGACATGGGGCGTGGTAAGCGTGACGTTCAGCGTGAAAGATCGATCGATGCAGAATTGCAGCAATCATCGATGCGGTTAGGGAAATTGTTGGCTGATCCAGGTCAAGTAACTCCGAGCCAGATGGTGATGAAGGAAGAGCGAGCGGCCGTGCTGGCTCGAGCATTGATGGAGTTGCCCGATGACCAGCGAGAGGCAATTTTGGGAAAGTATTGGCACGGTCAATCCTCGGCAGAAATTGGTGAGCAATTACAACGAAGTCCCGAAGCGGTGGCTGGCCTACTTTATCGAGGTCTCAAAAAGCTTCGCGAAGTGATGGGGCAGGCCACTCCTTGATTGACGGTCAAAGCGAGAATCAAGGATCTCCTGAGCAAAGGTTGGCAAAATGGAAGTGGGTGGTAACGATCAGGGTGATGATGGTGATTCGCATATCGAAGGAGCGATCGCTGAATACCTATCAGCAACGGAAGCTCATCTTGAATTTGATATTCCACTTTGGCTCAGTAAGTATGCTGCGATTGCCGATGAGCTGAAAGTATTTCTTCAAGATCATCAGCAGGCTTTGGGAATTGCGGGAGCCAGTCACCGGGACATTAAAAACTCGATTTCTGCTCCTCATACTTGGGATAGTTCTCAAATACCTGCTCGTATTGGAAGCTACCAGATATTGGAGGAGATTGGGCGTGGAGGAATGGGGATTGTCTTTCGCGCTAAGCATCTGGAGCTACAACGCGATGTAGCGTTGAAGCTGATTCGATCGGGAGAGTTTGCTAACGCAGAAGAAATAGCGCGTTTTAAAGCGGAGACGGAGGCGTGTGCTCGTCTGCAACATCCCAACATTGTTCCAATTTACGATGTGGGTGAGCATCATGGTTTGCAGTTCTTTACGATGGCATTCATCCATGGTCCTACCTTGCTGGAACGCGCCAGTGGTAAGCCGCTGGAACCTAAAGAAGCAGCGCGATTGATTCAGAAGCTTTGCTCGGCCGTTGAGAGAGCCCATCATGCAGGTATTGTTCATCGCGACTTGAAGCCGGCAAATATTTTATTTGATGGGGAAGGCGAGCCCTTTATCACCGATTTTGGATTAGCCAAACTCGTCGGCTCCGATGACGGTGTTACAACAACGGGGCAGATCTTGGGAACGCCAGCCTATATGCCACCTGAGCAGGCATTGGGACGCAAGGGTGCCGTTGAAGCCTCGGTCGATGTATACGCCCTTGGTGGATTGCTCTACTTCGTATTAACCGGGCAGGCTCCGTTTTCCGGGCCTTCGCCATTTGACGTGTTGTTACAAGTACTGGAGCGAGAGCCCGTATTGCCACAGCAATTGAATCGCGAGGTTCCGAAAGCCCTTGAGCGAATATGTTTAAGGGCAATGGCAAAGCAAGTCAGCGATCGATATGCCACAGCGGCGCAGTTAGGTGACGATCTCAGCAAATTTCTCAGAGATGAACCCATTGTATGGTATGAGGTTTCTTTTTCGCAGCGACTGCATGCCTGGTGGCGGCGCGAACCTATCCTCGTTGCTCATCTTTGCGGAATCGGTATTACGGCACTTATTGTTACCATAGCATTTTTCCTCCGCGGATCTGATCTTACCGCTTTTTCTACACGATTCGTTTTGTTAGGTGCCTGGGGACTTCTGTCGATCGGTCTGCAGCAACTGCACAAATGGCCGCAGCGAAAAGATGCAATCTGCTTAAGTTGGGCGGCGATCGATATTGTTCTCTATACATCCTTGCTTTTCGTTGCCGATCCGCCTCGAGGATTGCTTTTGATTGGCTACCCGATGCTTGTCTGCGCAAGTGCTCTATTTTATCGCAGATCGTATGTGGCCTTTATGACCACAGGATGCACGGTCGGATTCTTGGTGCTCGCCTGGACCTTTAGAAGCGCAGAATTCTCAAAGATCGATTTCCAGGCGATCTTTATTTCTGGACTCGCCGTCATCGGTCTCATTCTCTCGACCATGATTCGTCGTATTCGAGCGCTTTGCGCGTACTACGACGAAAAGTTCGAATGACATTCAGCAGTGATTGCTTATCGACTTACGAAAGAACCAGTGGTCCATCTCCACAGTAGTTCGGGTTACCGAAGCGATCGATGTGATGGCCCATGCCATGGGCGATCGAAAGAAGCAAGCGGTTGTGAGCAACCCGAGGAAGATGAAGCGACCGTCCCATCTTGAAGTTCAGCCCACCTCCGATCAGAACAAAGGGGATGTCGTTCAGGGTATGAGAGTTACCTTCACCCAACTCGTTGGTCCAGATGATCGTGGTATTGTCGAGCATATTGCCATCACCACCTGGTTCCGGTGTTTCAGCTAAACGCTTCACTAAGTAAGCGATCTGTTCACAGTACCAAGTGTTGATCTTGGTGAGTTTGTCTTGAGCTGCGGCATTGCTATTGGGCTCATGCGATAGCTCATGATGACCTTCTTCGACACCAAGCCACTTCATTTTGGCCTGACCTACCGAATTAGTGAATTGCAAAGTCGCGATGCGTGAGAAGTCACCGATAAAGCTGTTGACCATCAAGTCGATTTGCATCTTGCTGATACGAGGCATGTTCTCATTATCATTGCGTACACCTGATTCCAGTTCGGGAACGGGATGGTTCAGCATGGACTGCGAATCGTTTTGAAGCTCCATTTCCGTTTCACGGATGAGATTGGCGTGCTCTTCTAGCAGTTTTGCATCTTCGCTGCTAACGACTTCCTTGATCTTGCGAAGATCTTCTTGGAGGTCATCTAGAACGCTCTTAAGACTTTCGCGGTCTTTGGTTTGTCCATAAAGTTTATTGAACATCGCATAGGGATCACTGATTGGAGCGATCGGCTTGTTACCACCGGCATATACCATGCGAGTCCACGTATCGGCTCTTTCTGGAACCACGACTCCAAATTCCAACGACCCAAAACGTGTCTGAGTTTCCGGACGCGACTGAAAGTGTCTCTTGATTTCTTGATCGATCGAGATACCGGTGGCCCAACCGGCGGGTGTGTCGGATCCACCTTGAATATTTCCTGGAAACAATTCGCCTCCAGTTAGGAGGCAGCCCATACCCCGCATGTGGTTGTCGCCATCTCCTTTGATCTTATCGCAAACTCCTTTGAGCACGAGAGTCTGTTGCTTATAGGGCGATAGTGGAGACAAGATCGGCTTGAAGTCATACTTGTCAGCCGACAGTTCGTCCTCTTCATGGTCTGGCCAGAATCGATCCTTCACAACACCGTTGGGGCTGAAGATGATTACCAGTCGTTGTTTACGATTTGCATGGGAAGCGAAGCCAAGACTTTGAAGATTCAGCCATAACGGAATCGATGCGGCGCTCAATCCAAGGGATTGCATGAAATTTCGTCGAGAGATATAGCTTTTCATGGCGAGGATCCTTCAGTTGGACTGGTTGAGTTTGGTGTAATGACTGCGGGTAGGTTGGCTTGATCTGCAGAAGTTGGCTTGGCGGCGGGGCGGCATGCGATTTCTGTAATGTCCACAATTAATTTTCGGATGTCAAACGAGTTATCCGTGAACCGGTTTCTCAATTGATCTGGAGTATTCGTACCGTAGGCTCGTACCGGTTGTTTGACTAGATGATGGAACAATTGTTCAATAAATGCATCCTGTGCTTCGGGACTGTTTATCAGGAAAGTCGATAACTCCTTAACGCCAGAGAACTTAACCAGCGTTCCATTCTTTTGCAGATATTCCCCAGAAGCATCAATCGGTTTCCCTTTCTCATCGTTTCGGATTTTGCCTATAGCATCAAACTGCTCCAGGGCGAAGCCAAGGTTATTGATCATCCCATGACATGCCTGGCAGGTCGTCTCACGCGTCTGCAAGATGGTTCTCTCGCGAGTCGTTAAGCCAGGGTGGAGATCTTCACTAAACGGAGCAACCGCTTCCGGTGGCGGCTTGAGGCGACGACCGAGAATGTGCCGTGTCATAAAGACACCGCGATGAATGGGGGAGCTTGCATTATGGTAGGAATACATCGAAAGTACGAGCGGATGGGATAGTACCCCCATACGTTGGTCCGTGGCGATGGAAACCTTGTGGTACTTTGCATGTTCGGCCGACTGAGTTCCAGCAATCGGTGAGGTGGCTAATTCATAGCCATAAAGTTTGGCAAGGCGATCGTTCAAGTAGAGATAATCAGCATTAAGGAAGTTGCGGAAGTCGGGCTTTTCCGACTCCACAATATCGTCGATGAAAAGGTCCAGTGATGTTTGTAGATCGGCGAGGATCTGTTCATCAAAATCAGGATAGAGCTCTTTGCTCTTGCTCAGTCCAACCGCATGCGTTGTTCCCAACCAGTGATGAACGAACTGACGCAGTTTTGCTTTCGCCCGATCATCTCTGAGCATTCTCCAAACCTGCTCACGCTGCACTTCCGGTTTAAGCAATTCGTTGTCGACAGCTTTTTGAAGCAACTGTTCATCAGGGAGTGAATCCCAGATTGCAAACGATAATCGCGACGCGATCTGATAGGCGTCGATGGCTGAAGAATTGCGATCTAGGTAAAGGAAACTGGGAGACTTTAGGGTCAGTAGGATCACTCGTTTGATCGAGGTTTCAAGCGATGGTGAGTTCTCAAAATGTCGGTCGACCCACCGAGTTTGTTCCTCTGGAGTTAACGGTCGGCGAATCGCGCGTCGAACAAAATTAGTTGCAAACTCTTTGACTTTTGGAATGTCACTTGCCGGATCCTTCTCTCCAAAACCAGCAAGTTCGGGCAATCTTTGAGCAACAGCGTCGGCAATCTCGATCGCTGCCATCGTCGTTGCTTGTTCCCAAGCTTTGGAGATGGTGGTTCCGCGTTCATAACCGATGCTGCGATCGTCGGGAGGAAAAGGTGTCGAGGGAACGAGTAACTCGGGAAACCTTTGCGGCGTAAGAAATCGGCTGGAAATGATCGATTCACGTCCACTCGGAAGGCGCCAAGCCAATTCAATCGAACTCATCGGATCTTCTTTGGCTTTGAAGAACTCAAGTCGAAGGGGGTAAGGCCGTCCTCCCACAAGGAAGATACTTGATCGATATTCTTGATCATTGCCAGAACGAACCCAAGCATCGATCAAAGCTACTCGGTTGTTGTTGAGCCAGAGTCGAGTTCCATTGTTCGTTCGCAAAATAAAATCGTAGGTTCCGGTCTCCGGAGCGATCAAGCTTCCATCCCAACGAATGGCGAATTCGGGGTTGATCAACTGTTCTGGAAGTGGACCTTTTGTGCCCCAATGAAAGTTGACTTCATCGACGATTCCTTCGTCTGCTTTGCGGCGCGGATTGAGGCCGCGAGAATCAAAATAACTGACGAGTAACCCGCGATCAGGCGTTAGTCGAGATCGATAACGAAAACTGCCAATCAAATCCATAATCGCGTTGCGATATTGGGGAACCGTTAGTCGTGATAATTCGGTTCGAGCAGGACGGCGACGAGCCTGAGCCACTTCAGAGTAGAACTCGTCGTAGATGTACTGCGCAACTTTCTGCGCATCTTCGCCGACACATCGCGAAGGATCTTCTTCCGGCATGGTCTCTTCAATCAGTTTCGCAAGATCAATGACGGGACGATCGCCTACTAGAGGAGCAGCAAATTTTCCGGGGACCCCCTCCCCTACCCCGCCATGACAACTCGCGCAAAGCTCTTGATAGATCGCTTTGCCCTCTCGCGGCGAAACGGTCTGGGATGACTCACTGTTTTCGTTGTTGGATTTTTCACTAGCGGAGTTTTGTTGTTCAGCTGTCGAAGGCTCTTGGGCCGATAGGTTCGGTGCAGTCATCACGACACTGGTAGCTACGAGCACGCAAACCATGCCGAGCAAACTCGCAAAGCGAATGGCGATCAGATCACGGTGGAGGGAACGAAATGTGGCTGAAGTCATAGAGTAATCAAAGTGAAAGTAAATACTCAGCGATGATGGCATCGCGGCGACTTGAATCGCTAGGATTCACGGCAGTTGCGGTTTCCGGAAAAGCCGGCACCAAGATTCGCAAGGATTTACGTGTTAATATTCGATCGGTAGGCTTGCATTGCAGATCACCAAAAAGCAGTCATGGCATTGGCGATCGCTTTGTCAAATCAACAGGCGGGTTCTTTTAATTATATCGTCCAACCGACCTAGAAAACATATCAAATGAACTTAGAGGACGCGGTTTCCGCAAAGGGGGGTAGATTTCGGGGGCGGTAAAAAGTGATTGAGATTTCGATCTTTACGATTTCATTCCCCTATTTGTAGTTCGTCGTCCACTTTTGCGATCAACGGATGGAAACTTGAAGCAGCAACCAGTTGATCGTCCCACCTTCCCCATCAGCAACGCTCGCTCTATGGCACAGCATCAGTGACGCCAATCAATGACGTTCGAGGGTGAATTTCCATTTTTCAGCGGCGAGAACAGTCCCCAGTAGACTCGCGAAAGTTGAGAGAAGTTCTTGGGGAATTTGTGCTAACCAAGAAAAGCTTATCGGCAAGATCGGTTCCAACCATCCTTGCAACGCGTAGTCCCAGTCGACGAGCCAATGTAGGAACCAGCAAATGCTACCGCAGAGCATGCCCATCAGAGCAGCACGCTGCGTGACTTCTTTCCAGTACAGCCCTGCCATCAGTGGAACAAAGAGACCGACCAGCGTCATCGAATAAGCGTCACGCAACAATTCGTAGGTACCTCGGCCGCTAAAGGCTGTCGCTAGTGCTAAGCCTGCGATCAAGATCACACAAACTCGTTGCAATCGTAGCACGGTCTTGTCATGGAGTTTCCAATGTTTGACCGTGGGTATGTGCAAGATAAGATTTTGACCCAGGATACTGGCCGCAGCCATGGTCGCAGAATCCATCGTCGAGAGGACGGCTGAAATAACGGCTAAGACGAACAGAAGAAGCAGGATTGGATTGAGCAGTTTGACGGCCATAATGGTGATGACGCCACTTTCAACAGGTTCCGTCAAGATGAGATTGGCAGCGATCGCGACAGTCAGCGGTACAGAGGCCATGAGGATATAAATCACGCCGCTCCACCAGCAGGCATGTCGAGCAACGCTAGCCGACTTTGCAGCAAACATTCGTTGCATCAAATCCTGCACAGGAATATTACCCAGGGCACCGATGGCAAGAGCTCCGCACGCATGAAGAATGTCTTCAGCAAAGTGATCGGGTGAAACAATTTCCCAGCTCTTCTCCGGCGATTCGTTCCAGATGCGAGAGAGACCGGCTGTTGCTGAACCATCGCCGAGATAGATGGCCGCTTCGTACCCGAGAATGATCAGGCCAACGCAGATAAAAGCCAGTTGAATCGCATCTGTCCAAGCAACAGACCACATTCCACCAAGGACGGTGTAGCCGGTGCCGAGAACCGCTACGAGTATGATACCCCAAGTGATAGGTATGCCGAAGATGATTTCCAGGAGTTGGGCGAGTCCTACAAATTGGGTTGCTACCCAGCCGAGATAACTGGGGACGAGAATAACGGCTGCCACAATTTCGGTAGCTCGACCAAACTTGCGATAGAAGAAATCGGGAACCGTCGTCAGATGCATTTTCCACATCGGTTTGGCAACGAGCCAACCTGCAAGAATGAGGCAGAACCCGGTTCCCAGTGGATCCATGATTCCGAATCTCAGCCCACCCTGGTAAACCTCGTCGGAGGTTTGCAGCAGAACTTCAGCTCCGAACCATGTTGCTACCAGAGTCGCAATCGAAAGAGGCAGGGGAAGTTTGCGACCGGCGACCAAGTAATCATCAACCGATTCGATCCGTTTTTCGGCGGCCCAACCAACCAAATACATCGCTATGGTGAACAGGATCACCACAACGGAATAAATCGTAATCCAAGTTGGCGATAAATTGGTTTCCACTCCCTAGTTCTCTCCAGGTGGGATGGCTCATTGGCTGGTTCCATGGGGCAAAGCCTGACCGAGATGGTCGGGAACTCGGAACAGTTGGGGAGAATTCTAGCAAGAAATTCCTCGGGATGGCCAAGGTGGCAAAGCTTAAATGAGCGTTGGAGCAATTCGGAGTTCGCTTCTGAAACTCCACGGTCTGGAAAGAAAAAATGTTTTTCCCCAATTCTCGAACCCTAATCTGGCCAAAGTCATCTGGCGGTTATAGGGCTGCTTAAGATAATCTGACAAAGTCTCTTGCCAACAGGAACCTCGGATGAATACATCTGAACACCATGACGACGAGTCGTCCGGTTTGCCCTGGGAAAACAGGGTTTTGAATTTTATCGAAGTTGAAATCGAAAAAGACCGTCAAAAGCCCGGATGGGGAAGCAAGACGATCCATACTCGTTTTCCCCCAGAACCTAACGGCTATTTACATATCGGACATGCCAAAAGCATCTGCCTCAACTTCGGTTTGGCACAGCGCTACGGCGGCAAATGCAATCTTCGTTTCGACGATACGAATCCCGCTAAGGAAGAGCAAGAATACGTCGACTCCATCATGGAAGACGTACGATGGCTAGGCTTCACCTGGGAAGATCGGTTGTACTATGCGTCTGACTACTTCGATCAGTTGTATTTGTGGGCCGAGCAACTGATTCATGATGGCAAAGCGTTTGTCTGCGATCTAACCGCAGAGGAAATGCGATCCTACCGCGGAACATTGACCGAACCAGGACGCAACAGTCCCTATCGAGATCGTTCGCCCGAAGAGAACTTGAAACTGTTCAGACAGATGCGCGATGGCGCGTTTCCCGACGGCGCTAGAACTCTGCGTGCTAAGATCGATATGTCGTCACCCAATCTCAATCTGCGAGACCCGGTGATGTATCGTATCCTTCGAGCCCATCATCATCGAACAGGTGATAAGTGGCTCATCTACCCAATGTACGATTGGGCGCACGGTCAAAGCGATTCGCTCGAACAGATCACGCACTCGATTTGCACTTTAGAATTTGAAAATCATCGTCCGCTGTACGACTGGTTCTGTGAGAATCTTCGGATCTACCATCCGCGACAGATCGAGTTTGCGCGATTGAATCTCACCTACACGGTGATGAGCAAACGCAAGCTACTGCAGTTGGTACAAGAAAAGTATGTCGATAGCTGGGATGATCCACGGATGCCGACGATCAGTGGGTTGCGCCGTCGCGGTTACACGCCCGAAAGTATTCGCGCGTTCTGTGAACGCATCGGTGTCGCTAAATTCAACAGCCTTATCGATGTGACGGTGCTGGAAAGTGCGATCCGCGAACATCTCAATTCGATCGCTCCACGCGTAATGGCCGTGTTGCGACCGATCAAAGTAGTGCTCACCAATTATCCCGAAGGTCAAGTCGAGTGGATGGAGGCGGTCAATAACCCTGAGGATCCGGGCGCAGGAACTCGAAAGATTCCATTTAGTCGGGAATTCTACATCGAAGAAGATGACTTCCGCGAAGATGCTCCTTCGAAATACTACCGACTCAAGCCGGGAGGTGAGGTTCGCTTACGGTACGCCTACATCATCAAGTGCGAGAAAGTAGTCAAGGATTCAGCAACAGGTGCGATTCAAGAATTGCATTGCACTTACGATCCACAGACTCGCAGCGGTAGCGATACATCGAATCGAAAAGTGAAGGGTACGATCCATTGGGTTCCTGCTCAGCATGCGATCGAAGCTGAGGTTCGACTCTATGACCGATTGTTTAAGGTTGAAGAGCCGGATCAAAGCAGCGAAGGAAAAACATTTCTTGACTATATGAACACCAATAGTTTGGAGACGGTGCAGGCTAAACTTGAGCCATGTTTGCGCGATGCCAAAGCAGGAGATCGCTACCAGTTTGAGCGTCTTGGGTATTTCTGCGTGGATACCAAGGATTCGAAACCTGGTACGCCAGTCTTCAATCGCACGGTGACCTTGCGTGATACCTGGGCGAAACTTGAAGCTCGGGGAGATGGCTGAAAGAACGGAAATACATCGGTTTATGGAGTGACCGCGCTGATGACCAAATATGTCGAAGCGGCCGGATATCTTTTGTTTCGCAATGTGCAGCAGCCGGAATTTCTGCTGATGAAGCATGCCTCTCGTTGGGATCTTCCTAAGGGACATGTCGATGACGGAGAGATGATCGAGGCGGCCGCACTGCGCGAACTGCGTGAAGAGACCGGTATTCCAGATGAACTTATATGGACCGATCCAGAGTTTCGGTTTCAGCTGATCTACACAGTTCGTTATCGCTCCGACAAAAAGGAACGTCAAAAACGCCTGACCATTTTTCTCGGTCGCTTGCTCGAATTGAGAGATGTTGTGCCTACCGAGCATGACAGTTTTAGGTGGCATCCATGGAAGCCACCGCACCGTATTCAGTTTCAAACTATTGATCCACTGCTGGAACGCGTCGACAGCTTCTTTAGCAAATCGCCCGAATGGTTGCAGCAGTTGCCTGTGTATTCGAAGAAGAGTTAGTCCGAGGGGATGGAGCTTCTGCCCAAACCTTCTTCGGACTAACTGGCTGTTTTATCAATTCATTCGGCTAGGCGGAGCATTGGCTGAACGTAGAACTTAGCTGTCGTTCTACTTCACAGGCTGCTCGGTTACCGAGCTGATTTTTAATTCGCCCAGAACCTGAAGCACTGGTAGTAGAGCAACATACGGATTCTGATCGGGCAGCGACGACTCGAGAATCTTCAAATGTCCCGCCCCGATTCCTCCCTGACCCAGCACGGCGTCGAGTGGTATCCAGCGTTCGCCCATGTAGGCTTCATTCCACATGTGATAACCCATCATGGGCCCATCAGCGGTTTCCACGTAAACTAGTCCGCTGGCAACACGAGCTGGAATCTTTTTTGCTCTCAGTAGTGCAGCTAACAGAACCGAATGTTCGGTGCAATCGCCACGGAGTTCCATTGCAACTTCTGATGCGCTCGCAAATGATTTTGAAAAGTCTTTTCGTTCGATCGAATCATGCACGCATTTCTCCAGTGCTAAAGCGATCTTCCAAGGATCGGATTCTTCGCCGCAGCAGCGGGCAGCCATTGCCACGATAGCTGGATCATCGGACTGAATCATCGCTGTCGGTGCACTATCGGTTTCCGTGGGAAGGTCGGGTTTGTCGATGGCTTCGGGTAAAGCGAACTCAGGTGTTACTGGATGAACGGTTACTTCACAATCAAGGGCAGCGGTTGACCGAATCGTTTGATTGGTCTTTTTGGAAAATAGTTTGAATGGATCTTTCTGCGCACTGATTTGAAACGTCGCCGATTTGAGTTGGTGGAGGTTGCTGGTTCCTTTAGGAAGGGCGATCGACGTTACTTGGAGCAGATCGACCTGTACGGAAGTCCCAACCGATTCAGCCATGGATTGATTGCCGCGATAGGTAAGTATTTGTAAACCGAGTGCCGCAGACTTTAGTGTTTCGCCTTTTGCATCAACCCACGAGACAGATTCCATCACGGGGTTATTATCAAGGAAGATGGTTGTCGTGACTTCTTGCAATTCAGCGGCAGAACCATCGAGCATCGCAATGCTCTCCTGTTTTCCACCTTTGAGTTGAAGTTTAGCGAGACGGAAGAGAGGAATGCTG
>JBEGUT010000019.1:0-16216 GCA_041178745.1 Planctomycetota bacterium
TCCATTCGTCGAAACTTGATTAAAATCGAAGTTGAGATATGAATCAATTCAAAAATATATCACGGATTCGATTGCAAATAAGCAAACAAATCTCTCAATTCCGAAGGCTTCAATTGCAGGTACAGATTCTCTGGCATCAGCGAAACCGAAGATTCTTTTATCTCCTCGACCTCGGACAACGGAATACTTTGTTTCTCTCCCTTTGCATCAACCAAAACTAGCGTGGCATCGTTGCGTTCAGAAGGGAGACCTGTTAAGACTCGCCCGCTCGTCGTTCTCACCACGATACTCATGTACTCTTTGCGAATCATACTGCTGGGATCCACCAGACTTATGAGCAAATAATCTTTATCATGTCGGTTAGCAGCAGTGAGATCAGGACCAAGCTTTATTCCTTCTCCAAACAATTGATGGCAGGCAGCGCAATTTTTCTGAAAGATCATTTTTCCAGAAGAACTATTACCGACAGCAGCGCGAAGATCATTATTGAGCCTTCTTACCTCGGCAAGCTTCTCTTCTTTGGTTGCACCTTGTAGCTTGCCCCAATGTTTGATAACCATTTGATCCAACTCTGGCTTCACCAACAAAGCCACCGCTCTGACCTGCTCCAGCTCTACGCTCGCCGCAGAGACCTTACCATCATCAACGGCTTTAAGCCATAGCGCAGCCGATTGCGGACGAGACACGAGGACACTCAAAAGCTGCGATCTCAAACCCTCAGACTTGGTCGCTCGATATAAGTCCAAAAGCTTTTCGGCAAGCTCTCTTTCATCGAATTGCGATAGAAATCTTACGCCTGCTGATTGCACTGCTTCGGATGGATATTTCTCTACGAGAGCTAACACTTCACCAACCAGCACTCGATCGCCGTGAGAACTTAGAATATCCAGCATCGCCACCCGTTTATCGTCCATCGTATTAGCATCCAACGCAAGTTTTACAACGCGAGCTAATATCTCCTTGTCATCAAGGGCCGAACCGATCTGCAGCAAAGCGAGATCATCCGGAGCACTCCTCCAATCCTCACGAAGTAGTTCTATAAAATCGCCTGAGTGTGGAAGTCTTTTACTTTTGGAAACACTTGAGGAGATCGCCCGTTCGGCTAGACCAAGACGGACGTGTCGCCACAACGCCATCCTTGCATTTCTGTCGGGCGCTGCCTTAAGAAGCCTCACAACGGCTTGATCGCCTTCAGGGCTAGCTTCAGCCATATATCGGCGAATCAATCGCGTGAGCAGAAAATCTCGCCCCAGTTGTGACTTCCATAGAGTCGGACGAACAAAACGTTTTAGCACTTCCTCACGTCCAGTCACGCTATGTTTTTCTACCGCCCACCACCACAGCAATGGAAGATATGGATCATTGTTATCGATATCGCGATTAATGTTGGCATTGATCATCGGCAGTGCGTGCTGAGCGCTAAATCGCGCTGCACTGCAGGCTAGCTGCTGACGCACAGTCACCTCAGGTTCCTGCTCCGCGAATTCATCCAATCGATGGGCCATTTCGAGAGAGATTTCGCGATGATCCCCTAGGAACCGTACCGTCCACGATCGAACTGATGGATGGGGGCTTGCCAGTAGTTGATTCGCAATAGACTCATCAAAACCACCAATCACATGAAGTGACCATAGCCACTCGAGGGCCATAGTTTCATTAGATTCCGATTTCGCGTTTTCAGATAACGTCAAACGGAGTTGCTGCCAATCTTTTTCGCCCGAATTCATTTCAACGGATTGTCTGTAGCGTCTTAGGATCTCGCTACGTGCCTTACGCACATACCATTGATTTGGATGACGATGAAGTTCGAGCAAACGATCGATCTCAAGCTTGGCGAATTCCACAGCTGATATTTTCTCAGTATCACGCTGAGCGATGCGATAAATTCGACCGTTGGAACGATCCCACTGTGCATCTGGATCCGGATGTGCAGTGCGTTCGTCATGCCAATCCGCTACATAAATTGCTCCCTCGGGCCCCAATAAAACATCGGTCGGAGCGAACCAAGTATCGGCAGACTTCAATAACTCGCCGCCGTGACGCGTTACCACCGTCGAACCGCGACCTTCAATCGCATGCCACTGAACGCCGTGCCCCAACAAATCGCCAGCAATGTACTTATCTCGATAGGATTCCGGAAAAAGATCTGCTTGGTACACGATACCACCCACAGTCACATGTCCACCTTGAAAATTCTCATGAGGAGCATGCTCAAAGTAGCCATAGGCAAACGGATTATGTAGTGCTCCATGTTTGGCAAAGGATTTCGTATAGTAGGCCCCTTGAACTCCGTGCAACAACGTGTACCCGCCGAAGTTGGTACTGTAGAAAAGATTTCCACTTCGATCGAAATCGAGTCCCCATGCATTACCGCCACCCTCGCAGAACAATTCAAACTGACGCGTCACCGGATGGTAACGCCATACTCCCTGTTGGAACTCAACTCCGCGTATATTCGCCGTGACAGTGCTCCCTTGACAACCATACAACCAACCATCGGGCCCAAAGATCAGCGAGTTAGCGACACTATGCGCGTCTTCCATCCCAAAGCCGGTCAATAAGACTTCTGGATCTGAGTCTGGAACATCGTCTCGATTTCGATCGGGATAAAAGAGCAGATATGGGACATTCAGTACGAAGACTCCACCATGGCCGAATGCAAATCCGGTAGCCAGATTTAATCCGCTGACAAAATCATGTCCCGCATCCATACGACCATCGCCGTCCGTGTCGCTGAGAATCGTGATTCGATCGGCACCTTTCGGTCCATACGGAGGGGGCTCTGGGAGGCGATCATATTTAGTGCGTGAAAAACGATCGACCGCGACACGATTCAATCCATTCGGATTGGGATACTGAAGATACTGGATGACCCACAATCTCCCACGATCATCAAAATCAATCGCGACAGGCTGCCGAACAAGAGGTTCCGCAGCGACAACTTCCACTGCAAAGCCTTCAGGAACTTTCATCTTCTTAAGCGATTCATCAGGCGTCAGCCCTTGGCCATTAACGGTGCTACTAAGCGCAACCAAGATCGTCAGAAGCAGTAGAACTCTAAGCAACTTTCTCTCCCCCGCTCAATCTCTGCTTCTCTCGCTAGGCGATAACCGATCTTTAGTATCGGTGGAAAGTGCAGCAGAAATCTCAATGAACGAACATAACCTTGAGTTCGGACATCTTAATCTATCCTCTGCATACACTCATCGCGTTTGCAGATATTTTCATGTCACGAGAAGAATACAGACAGCACATCTCGAAACAGCGTATGCCACAACTTATCGCGAAACTAGTATCCGATTGTATTTTTGCTGAGTCGCGCTGTATCGAGCTGAGCGAGCACTTCTCGACCTTTTTCGGTCATCATCCTCAACTCGCTGCCAATCGCAATAAACTGCATTCCCTGCTCGGCTCGCATCAACGCAGATGGTGCATCCATTACATGCATGCCCGTCGGCGTTCCCGTTTTTTTACCGATATCGACCACTTGCTGTAATGCTGCTTGAAACTGCTCCTCGGTCGCCTCGCTTCCATCTGCACGCCGTATTTGAGCCCGCAAATCCACCGGACCTACGAAGATTGCATCAACACCAGGCAGCGAGTAAATCCCTTCTGCATTTGCTATTCCTGTAGGACTCTCCGTTTGCAAAATTACAAGAATCTCGTCATTCGCATTTTTAAAGTACTCACCTGACGAACAGTCAAAGTTTAGGGCACTGAGACTTCCCCCTAAACTCCGATTACCAAACGGAGGATACTTGGCTGCGCGAATCGCAATCTGAGCTTGCTCAACCGTATCAACCATTGGCACTACAATACCGAAAGCCCCGGCATCGAGTACTCTTTTAATGTAATCATGCGTCCCCTGCGGAACTCTCGCTAACGGTACACATCCTGAATCTGCAATAGCGCCGAACACGAGCGATGCCTGATGCAAATCAACAGGAGCATGCTCAAGGTCTAAAGTGAGCCAGTCGTATCCCATTCTCGCCATAACGCGCGCAGCGAAAACATCCCCCAAGCTCAACCAAGTTCCGAAAGTTGGCTTTCCCTCTTTGAGAAGCCTCTTGATCCTATTAACTCGCATCGCCCTACCTTTGAATTCCTAAAATCATGACACTCGTTTTTAAAATACTACCCGCGGTTGAATCGCAAAACTCATCGTCCAACGAATCAGAACCCACATCTCGATCGCTCTTTCGGAATCTCATTGAGCAAGCAGTCAGGTCGCTCGCCTCGCAAAGCTTGCAGAGCATGATGCACGGCCATCTCGTACAGTCGATGATGGCCTGCCCACGTATGACTAGCAATATGATCTGTGAACACTACATTCTCCAATTTGAGCAGAGGATTATCTCCGTTCACAGGCTCTTTCTCAAACACATCCAATCCAGCACTATCCAAATGACCACTTTGGAGAGCATTGGCTAATGCCGCCTCATCGATCAACGAACCGCGGGCAGTATTGACGAGAATTGCTCCTTTCTTCATCTGTCCCAAGGTGATTGAGTTTATTAAATGCCTCGTCGCTGGCGTCGCTGGTGCATGCAGCGAGACGACATCCGACTGACTTAACAACTCCTCTAGATACCCCGCTTTCAGAATCCCCATCTGCTTCGCTTGCTCGTCAGTCAAAATGGGATCATACGCCATAACTCGCATACCAACGGCTTGCATAATCTCAGCAACTTGGCTTGCGATACGACCGAGTCCAACTAGCCCAAGCACTCGCCCTTTCAATTCCATCCCCTTGAGTCCGAAGAAATCGGTATGCCAGCGTCCACCACGAACTTCGCGGTCTGCATAGGCAATCGTCTTGGCTGCAGCGAAGATCAAGGCCACCGCGTGCTCCGCAGTCGATCTTGTTGGACCATGAGGCGTGTAGCAGACAGCAATACCACGTTCGGTCGCCGCTTTAATGTCAATATTGTCATACCCAACACCGATACGCGACAACACTCTTAATTTAGGAGCTCGGTCAAACCTACCAACATTCCAAGGAGCGCCCGGATCAAGAGCCGCATCGCATGTCGCCAATTCATCGATCGACGCTTCTGGACCGATAATAGTCGCGATTCCTTGCATCATTGGACGAATACTCTCAAGCGGTGTCTCATCGACCCAAATCCGAAACATCTTTCTCGCTCCAGTCTCTACTACTTTTCTTTACCTTCTTTTTCACTCTCTGAAATACTCTTAAAGAACCATTTTTTATCAACGACGGCAACACGCAGATCGATCACATCCTGCATTCGCCAGTCGGCTAGATACTCACAAGTCCAATAACTGATGATGGCTCGTCCATCTCTGGTAAATCGACAATTCGGATTAGAGAATGCGCGCTGCGGATCCGTTTCGATATCTCGTATCCCTATCCATGTTTTACCTTGATCCTGGGAGATCGCCGAAGATAACGGACTTCGTTTTCCGAAATGGGAGCGAAACGAAGGATCGTAACTGTGATTCCAAATCATCAGCAAGTCATCGGTTCCAGGAATCTTTGTCAATTCAGGACAAGACTCCGGCGACTCCAAATCACTGGCCCATGGTTCACTCCACGTTACCCCCTCATCTTTAGACTCGGACAAATACAGCTTTCCCAACTGATTGCGCATGACCATTAACACACGTCCATCGCCTGTTTGCTCAACATGTGGCTCCATCGCTCCTCGCTTTTCTAAGACAATACGGGAACTGGAGACCTTCCAGGATAAACCATCATCGTCGCTGTAAAGAGTTGTTGCCGAGTAAGGTCCCGTCTCAGCAGCTTTACCAGGCTGAGGTGGATTGGCTGGCAGGAGCAAACGCCCCGAGGAAAGCCGCTTGATCGTTCCATTACAAAGTGAAAAATCTTTCTTGGAAACAAACTCTGCGAGCGGCTGAAATGTTTTCCCTTGATCGCTGGACTTCCATACATAATTGGTCAGCGAACCGGCGCGATGCTGCCTCATGAATATCAGTAGAACTCCGCCATCATTTGCGCGTATCAAATTGGGCGAGTAAACATTCATGTCACCCGCTGTCGTCTCAGTAACGACTCGATGCATTCTCCAACTCTGCCCTCCGTCAGCAGACTCCTGAGCGACCAATCGCGTCTTCGCGAAATCACTTCCATCACCCGAGAACTCCATGTAGACCAGTAACAGCCTTCCATCATCGAGTTCAATGACGTCTCCCTCGCTCTTTCGAGTGAACTCCGAGGTGCTTCTCGCGACAGTAACGATCTTTGGCTTCTCGATGTCTTTCGAAAGTGATTGAAAAGGTTGCCAGTGCCCAAACATGGCGCAGTATCCATTCGGAACGTTGGTTACCGGCCATACCGTTTTGGCGTCTGTTGTTCCTACATACAATTGCATCACTCCGCTTCGATCTGAACCGAATAAAATCCACTTGCCGTCTGGCGACAGCGATGGATGATAGTGTCTCGTTCCAGGTTGCGAATGAGTCAACTGGGTTTCCGTTCCTTGTAAATCCACGCAATGCAATTCAATACTCTCATCCACTTTCGCGGTGTAATAGACCTGCTTACTGTCAGGAGACCAAACCGGTACATCGCTACTCTCACTGTGGAAATCAGGGTACTGTAGTCGTTCAACGACACCGCGATAGCCGTTTCGACTAGCCAATTTTCGCAGTCCTGAGCCATCGCGTTTTACAAGATACGGGTGACAATCGTAGTGCTCGCCAGAAAGAAACATTAGCCACTGGCCATCAGGTGACCACTGCGGGACAAAATTAAAACTGTTCCCAGTCGCGACATGTCTTTTTTCGCTTCCATCTCGATTCGAAACATAGACTTGATAGTTTTCATGGTAACTGATCAGTTTTCCATCGGGCGATGCAGTATATCCATACGCGAATCCATCTCCGTTCCCCGAGACATCGCGTTTGTTACGCCCATCGAAATCCATCGTGAATGGCTTAGAAATGCCATTGATCAACGGAGTAAAACCAAAGCCGCTTCCATCAGGCAGAAAGAACAAGCCCGTATTGTAAATACTGACTCGATCGATTTCTGTGAGGTTCTGGATGCTACCCGATTCAACATCAAGCAAACAAGAATCTACCAGCCAACCTTCAGTCATTCGAAAAGTCTTATTGGCTCTTTCCCACGCAGCATTTTCGGGGCTTTCCCATAAGCTTAGCACGACCGCCTTCTTACCATCGGGAGCCCATCCTGCGAATTGCGTCCAACTATTTTCTCTGGAAATCAATTGCTGGCCGATCTCGCGTCGCGACTCCCCATCAGCCTGAACCATAAACGCTCGGCTTGTCCGCCAATTCTCAAACTGACCTTCCGGCAAATCGTTACGATGTTCGGTATAGCCGATCCAATACTTCGGCTTCGCAGTTTCTTCTTCAACTTGTGCCCAAACTCCGCAGGCGAACATGAATGTGCAGCAAAAGAAAATAATTTCAAGAAACTTATGTTGGCATCGCATCGATGTGTTTTCCAAAAGACAAAAATTAATTCCCTGAGCGATTTCCGAATTATAACCCGGCGGAATTGAGATTGGATTATGGCTATTAGAAGCTTGAATGACTCTCAACTCAACCAACGTCACCACCGTATCAAGCCAAGCATTCGCGGCAAACCATTGGCAAGCATCCTTCCGTCAATGCACTGGATCGAAATCATTCCATATCGAATCGCTTCACAAATCCTCGACGTTTAGACAAATACATTTAGAATGACCAGATCACCTGCTCATACCAGAATGTCGCGAATGACACGGCCATGCACATCTGTCAAACGATAGTCGCGTCCCGCATGGCGAAAAGTCAATCGTTCATGATCTAATCCTAGCAGATGCAGGATCGTCGCATGAAAATCGGGAATGGTCACTTTGTTTTCAGTTACATAGTACCCAAACTCGTCCGTTGCTCCGTAAGCGATTCCACCTCTTACGCCACCCCCTGCCATCCAAAAACTAAATGCGTGCGGATGATGGTCTCGACCATCATTACCTTGCGCTGCAGGCGTTCGTCCGAATTCGGTCGCAAAGACTACGAGAGTATCATGTAGCATTCCCCTTGACTTCAGGTCTTTCAGCAGGGCAGCGATTGGCAAGTCGACTTTCGCGGCGTTTGCCGTATGGTTATTTCGCAGGTCTCCATGGGCATCCCAATAATTCCTCGGGTAACTGAAGTTGACCTGAACAAATCGAACTCCCGCTTCGAGACAACGCCTTGCTAACAAGCATTGCCTACCGAATTCATCCGTCGGTTCAATTCCTATCCCGTAAGCTGCTTGCGTCTGTGCCGACTCGCGGTTCAGATCCATCACCTCGGGCGCTTCGGCCTGCATACGAAAGGCCATTTCAAAAGATTGCATACGGGCTTCTAGCGCGGAATCGGCGCCGTGACTATCGCTGAATCGCTCATTTCGCCTCTTGAGGTTATCGAGCTGTATTCTTTGGATCGACGGTGATTGAGCAGGCGTAAGACTCGACAGTTTCGCATTTTTAAAATCGGTACTACCATCTCCGAGTCGTGTTCCTTGGAACGTGGCGGGCAAGAAAGCAGAGCCATAGTTTTGTGCGCCTCCATGGTACAACGATGGGCTCAAGCTGATAAATCCTGGAAGATTCTGGTTCTCGCTTCCCAGGCCATAGAGCGTCCAGGCTCCCAAGCAAGGCCGCGCAAAGGCGCCATTTCCCGTATTGATATTGAGCAGCGCTGGACCGTGCGATACGAAATCGCCCCCATTCATCGATCGAATCACCGCGATATCGTCGATGCACTTTCCAATTTCAGGAAAAAGATCACTTACCTCGATACCGCTTTGTCCATATCTCTTGAAATTCCAGGGAGAAGCGAGCAAATTTCCGGTCGGGGCAAACTCAAACTTTGGCTTTTGAAAAGGTACCGGCTGACCGTTCATCTCCCTGAGTTTCGGTTTTGGATCAAACGAATCCACGTGCGAGACACCGCCATGCATAAACAAAAAGATCACTCGCTTTGCCGTAGCTGGAAAATGACCTTCCTTAACCTGCAATGGTCCTTCCATCGAATCGGCAAAAGTCTCTTGCGTCAAAAGATGCGTTAACGCGATGGTACCGAAACCTACTGCGGATCGCCTAAGTATCTCTCTGCGGTTCAGCAAACTGTTCATCATCATTTCCTAAAGTTGCTCCGCCACCTACAACACCTTGACCAGCGAATACTTCTTTAATCGACGTAGAGAAACTCATTGCTACAAAACAGCGACTGGCAAAATACTTGCCATGCTACAAGCAGTCGGTTCGACTCCGATTGCTCACGCAGCTGATCTGATTGCGAAATCGCATTCAGCAATTCCTGACTCTCTTGGTACTCTTCGTCGGTTGCCCCTCTCGCGAAAGCGATACGATGAGCCAAATTGATGCGATCCTCTATCGACAGCTCAGGTTCGGAAAGCACGCGTATTGCAAATGACTTTGCCATTTGGACAGCAAATGGATGATTCAGCAGGAAAAGCCCCTGCGATGCTACCGTCGACTCGTTCCGTACCGCTGTCACGCCGTTGGGATCAGCCGCATCGAAAAGCGTCATGACATCGGGAAGCATATTACGCACTACAGGCAAATAAACCGATCGCTTCCTAAAATTCGTATAGAATTCATCGTCAGCACCAACCTGATTCGGTCGTATGATCGCTTTGATATCTTCGGACTTTGAGAATAGAAAATCGCCACTTTCCGATTTACCCATTGAACGATCCCACTCTCCACTAGCCATTAGCATCGAATCGCGAATCTCTTCCGCCGATAGTCGTCGACGGTGATGCCTAAGTGGCTTCTGTGTTACTTTCTCTCCACTGGAGCCTACTCTTGATTCGATAACAGCCGCGCGACGATATGTACTCGATAAAACAATCAACCGATGTAACTTCTTGATGCTCCAGCCTCCGTCGATAAACTCGCCAGTCAACCAATCCAACAGATCTGGCTGCGTAGGCACTTCGCCACGAGTACCAAAGTTATCCGGAGTGCTGACTAATCCGTTGCCGAAATGCAATTGCCAAACTCGATTGACTAACACTCTTGCTGTCAATGGATTACTTGGACTGGCGATCCAACGGGCTAACTCCAGTCGGCCACTACTGAGTTGATGTGGCTCAACGATCGAACTTTTAGAATCAGCCCCATCGTGGCGTACGGCATCCACAATACCTAACGTACCCCGAGGAACAAGCTTCCCTAGCGTAAAGCGGTTACCCCTAAGGTGAATACGTAAATTTCTAGAAACAGCTTCTTTGGGCGCCATGACCATGATCGGTTCAAGACCCGCCCCCTGCGGAACCGGATACTCCCACCACATCGTGGCATTTCTTACTTCGTTCTGAAACGGCTCAGTGCTACGAAAAATTCCTGCTAAGGCATAATAGTCCGTCGTACGAATGGCATCGAACTTGTGATCATGGCAACGCGCGCAAGCGATCGTCATACCTAACATGGCTCGCCCCGTCACATCAATCTGATCGTCTACGATGTCTAAACGCGATTGCTCTTTATCGGTCTCAGCCAGAGCTTTAGGACCGATCATTAGGTAACCTGTCGCTATGATTCTTCGCGTGTTGACTTCGATGGAATCAGTTCTCGGCAATAGATCTCCTGCAAGTTGTTCTGTGATAAACTGATCGTAGGGAAGATCATGGTTAAATGCATCGATCACATAATTGCGATATCTCCAAGCATATTGCATGACGGCGTTCGCATCATTGGCTGTCGATTCGGCATAACGCACCAAATCGAGCCAATGTCGTCCCCAGCGTTCTCCGTAATGAGGCGAATCAAGAAGTCGTTCAACAATATTTTCGTACGCCTGTGGCGATGCATCCTTCACGAATGCCTCAACTTCTTCCGCAGTCGGTGGAAGACCAATGAGGTCTAGGGAAACCCGACGCAAAAATCCTAGCCTATCGATTTCTTGATCTAAATCGTGCAGATTACCTCCGTAAGCTGCAATGGTGAATCGATCTATGGGTGTGCGAATCCATGCCTCGTTCGTTACTGCAGGAGGACTAATCTGCCTCAACGGCTGATAGGCCCAGTGTTGCTTTTCTCTTTCTGAGTAAATAGGTTTCGATGCGAGCAAGCGTTCCTCGTCGACCCAGATTCCGAATTTTTCCCCTAAGTAAGTTTCAACTCCCAAGCGATCACTGTGATCTAAGGCCACATTAAAAAGTAAGACTTCACCAACATCGCCCTGAAATGCACCGCACCACTCCAGGGCCTTACCTAGAAATACTCCTATATCAGAACGATGCTGAATATCAGGCACGGTATCCCGTCCACCTAGAGACTGTCCTTCTTGGGGGCCAGCAAGTTTCCCATTGATATAGAAACGAGTTGTTCGATTGATGGGTCCCGGCTCTTTTACGATGGTGATAATCACCGGTTTTCCAAACAACGTGCTGTAATATCCTGGTGCAAGTACCGCGTCATGATTCCAACCACCCGCAAGGTCTAACGAGAATTGTTGCGTTTGATCGATCTCGACCAGCGCGGCCAAAGGTCTCCCCGGATCCCCTGCGAAAGCTGGATTGCCTACGCTCAAAATCGTCGAATGCGATGGTTGCCCATCAAATTTACTCAGGTTCATAACTATCATCATGGTCAGCGAGGCATCACCCTGTATATCGACATGATTTCCGGGTGATGAAGCAAGTCCAGTCCACGAAGAAAAACGAACAGCAGGTCTTTCAAGAATTGTGCTGTGCATCACAAAGTTACCGGGCCCACCAACTCCACCCTCGCGCACTCCCTTAGTCGCCGTTAGATCACGCCCACGACCGCTCTGATCAGGCCAAACAGGAACACTTTCGCCATCAGTCAGTTGCAATAGGTCGGCTCTCAGCCAGAGTTGTAATGCTCCCTTCAGATTGTCACTATTGGGTAACTTAGGAATCATTGCGGGAGAACTATCCTCACCGACAGTGCTTGCAGATATTGCAGCACTTGGCCAGACGACTCCATCACGAATCCACTTCTGGAGTGCATCGATTTCGGTCGGACTCAGTTTTCCATCCGGCGGCATTTCTAAGCCATCTTCGTGGCGCACTGCTTTAAGCAATATGCTTTCATCAGGTTTACCAACGATGATTGCTGGGCCCGATTCTCCTCCTTGCAAAACGGCTTCCCGGGAGTCAATCTTAAAACCACCCTTAGCTTCCATTGCCGAATGGCACTTAAAGCAACGCTGTATAAGTAACGGCCGTACTTTGGATTCAAAGAAGTCCGCATCATTGGCTTTCGATTCGGAACCAAAAACGAAAACAATAAAAAGTAGCGATAAGATGCTACTCGATCTTATGCTTGACATTAGGTAGCATCTCTTTCAAACATGGGCTCTCTCGACACAAGATTTCTGTCTATCCCAGACTAACGCACCTTGATACTAAATAAAGGTTTCTCGATGCCGCCTTATACGAGTAACTCGCGAACTACACGGGCTCCAGTGACCTCAGGGTCTGTAAGCCGTTCGGGACGACCATTGTGTACAAAAGACAGTTTTTTATGATCAAGCCCAAGCTGCGTTAAGATGGTAGCATGAAGATCAGAAACACTCACGCGATTTTCCACCGACTTATATCCAAACTCATCGGTAGCACCATGGATGTATCCTCCTTTGAAACCTCCACCCGCCATCAGGGTGCTAAAAGCGTGTCGATTATGGTCACGACCATCCGAACCTTCAGTAATCGGCAAGCGTCCAAATTCACCTGTCCACATGACGATCACATCGTCTAATAATCCCCTTTGTTTGAGATCTTCAATCAGAGCAGCGCTTGGTTGATCTACATGTCCGCATATCTTGCGAAGATCATTCTTCAAGTTGGAATGATTATCCCAGGGTTGGAAATTGGGATCCAGTGGCGGAAACACCTGGACGAATCTCACACCTGCCTCAACCAATCTTCGCGCGAGTAAACAACGTGTGGCGTAACCCGCTTTGGCAGGATTATCCAGACCGTAGAGCTTTCTTGTCGCTTCACTCTCCTGCGACAAATCCAACGCCTCAGTCGCAGATAACTGCATCCGCGCCGCTAATTCGAAATTCTCTATCCGAGCCTCTAATTCTGATTCACCCGGATGCTGTTCCAGGTGTATCGCATTAAGATTCTGAAGAAAACTTCGCGATCGCAACTGCGCATCGTAAAGACCTGGGCGAGCAGCATTCAAATGCAACACGGGCGTGCCGGACGATCCAAACTCCGTCCCTTGATAGACCGCTGGTAACCAACCGCTTGCCCAAACCATCTTGCCAGAAGTGTTGTAACCCGCCGGATCGCGAAGCACGATATAGCAGGGAAGATTTTGGTTCTCAGTTCCCAGTGCATAACCAATCCATGACCCGAGCGCGGGGCGACCATTGAAGGTCTTGCCTGTTTGCAACATATTTAGCGCAAAAGGGTGATTATTATTTTCAGTGAACATCGAACGAATCAGACAAATGTCGTCGCATACACTTGCAAGGTGAGGAATCAACTCGGAGAGCTCCATTCCACACTCACCATGTTTTGCGAATTGGAACGGTGTTCCCATCAGAACATTTTTGTTCCCAAGTTGAAATGTTTCCACTTGGCCTGGATGTGGCTGGCCACTGCGTTTCGAAAGCTCCGGCTTGTGATCAAACAAATCCATCTGCGATGGGCCACCATTTTGGCACAGCTGAATAACAGCCTTCGCTTTCGCAGGAAAATGAGGCGGCCTTGGGGCCAATGCACTGGATGATGCAAGTTCGTCAGCTGCTTTCGCGCGATTCGACATACCAACTTGGTCTAGCAAACCCGCTAGCGCTAACGCACCAAAACCGCTGCCGATCGATTGTAAAAGCTCTCTTCGCAACATAGGAATCTCTAGCTCACTCGACATACAAGAATTCATTGGAAGACAGCAGCATGTGACACAAATCCGCCAATGCCTTTTGCGATGCCTGCTCAGGAAAATCCTCAGCACTCTGATAGCCTATTCGCTGGCTTTCCATAAAGCTCAGACTCTTCTGCAACTCCTCACCGCTAGGCTGACGCGAAAATGCTCTTTGAAAAGCATATTTAACTTGTTCGTCAACAGATTGACCAGCAACGGATGCAACACCTCTTGCCATTTGATTCCCTTTCGCAAACATGAATTCGCTATTAAGCAACGCAAGCGATTGCAATACGGTGGCCGATCCCATCCTTTGCGTACAATTCACCGACATGATCGGTGCATCAAAGATCTCAAGAAACTTAAGCGGATAAACACGACGGGCAAACAGGTAGACGCTGCGTCGATTCGCTGCAGAGGACGAGGGATCCGCCTTCACTTCTGATAGTCCATCAGCAGGATTGGTAATTTCTACTGGCGGGCCTCCTGCCATCCGATCGAGGCTTCCACTGACCGCCAGGATCGAATCGCGAACTATCTCTGATTCCAACCTCCGCAGATTGAAACGCCACAACAAGCAATTGTCAGGGTCAAGCGTCTCGCCACTGGGCAACTCGGTGGCTTCTCGATTGGAATTCAGTTTACGACGAGAACTTTGACGATAGGCCGACGAAAGCATTATCTGCCTATGCAATCGCTTAATACTCCAACCATTCTCCATGAAATCAACCGCTAACCAGTCCAGTAACTCCGGGTGCGTTGGTAAACTTCCAGATCTTCCAAAATTCCCCAGCGTTTCAACAATTCCTCGGCCAAAGTGATGATGCCAAACCCGATTGACCAACACGCGCGATGTCAGAGGATGATCGGGCTGTGTGAGCCAGTTAGCCAACTTAAGCCGTCGACCGCTCGTTGCTCCCTGTGACTTTACCAGCACTATCGGATTTTGCGCGGCAGATAGTTGCAATATCTCTGGATAACCGGCGCTGACCAAAACGCCGTGTGCTTTGACGTTTCCTCGTCGATGGACATGTGACACGGGAGGCTCTCCCACATCCCATAACGCTTGTATCGTGCCGTAACTTTTCTTTTGCGACAACAACTCCGCTCGCTTCGCCGCAGATGACTGCAGCGAGTCTTTTTCGGCTAGCGTAAGAGCTCCTTCGACATCTGCATCGGTAATTTGAAAGATTGTCGCAAACTTCTCCGACAAATATTTTTGTATTTCATTTCTTTGCTCAGGTTTTGTTTCATGAGCATTACGTACATCGGATCGAATTTGCTCAGGAACCATTGATAGTCTCGACTCCAGAAGGCGCGCTCGAACTTGCTGCCTGAGCGTCGCTTCCGTTTTTATTATCTCAGCTACTTCACTATCGATCTCTGAATTTCTTTGATCGATGGCCTTCTGTTCTGCAAAAGAGATATCCGGAAGATGGCGATCTTTGGGGGATTTCCAAGCATGGACATTAAACGCCGGTTCGAAGCACGCCATCAGTCGATAGTAATCACGCTGCGGAAGAGGATCGTACTTATGATTGTGACAGCGACAACATTCCATCGTCAAACCAAGGATGGCTGTTGAGAACATATCGATCGTTTCGTTGACCACTTCGTAACGCTTTTCGATTCCATACTGCGGAAAGTCCGTATGGTCATCAACATTTCGCAGAAACCCGGTTGCGGTCAAAAGAGAAAGTGTTCTCGCGTCGTACTTTGTCGCGTTTCGCCAATCAACGATTTCGTCGCCCGCAATTTGCTCCAACAGAAATTCATTGTAAGGCTTGTCATCGTTCAAAGCCTGAATGACATAATCCCGATACTTCCATATTCCCTGGCTGGGATAGATCGAGCCGAGATCATTATCCAGTTTTCCATCGACATAACCAGCCGCATCAAGCCAATGCCTTCCCCATCGTTCACCATAGTGGGGAGACCTCAGCAGCTCATCGATAAGAAGTTCATATGCGTTTTCACGCGGATCTTGAAGAAAGGCAACTACCTTATCCGGTTCAGGTGGAAGACCTAGCAAATCGAAATATGCGCGTCGGATCAAAGCGATACGATCGACTTCCGCTGAATAAGTCAGTCCTTTTTCTTCAAGCCGAGCTAACAAAAATGAATCTACGACCGTCCGAATTCGATTGGCGTTGCCAGGCTTCGGCACAGCAATTTTTCCAGGTGGCCGAAATGCCCAAAACTCGCGATCATTCTCGGTAACCTGAGCATGAAGTGGGAGAGCCACGACTTGCTCTTCCGCCGGTGCTCCCGCCTTAATCCACGCTCGCAGCAGACTCAGTTCCAGCCCATTCAGCTTCTCCTCATTATCGGGTGGCATTTGACCTGAGGTTGTCAAATCAAAC
>JBEGUT010000020.1:0-15785 GCA_041178745.1 Planctomycetota bacterium
ACTCTAGCTTACTGATGATAGAGTCTTCTGCCGTTGCGATCGGCACTTCCAGGGTTCTTGTTGTACCAATTTTTTCCTGAGTTGCCCTACGCATCGAGTCGTTATCGAAAGGGCGACCGCGACTGACGAAGACATCCACTTTGAAGGCGGTAGGAAGATGGACCAAGTTGAAGCAGGACTTGCTTCGAACCGCGTTCTCGACCGCGGTTTGGCTGACGTAAAAATCTGCGTTGAATCGCGATACAAATGGTACAGCCTGCGATTCTGTTAAATCGCAAACAACATCGACATCCATGGTTGAGCGAGTTGCACCGTGAAAGGAACTTGCGATCGAACCTCCAATGAAATGCCGTATACCAAGTTCGCGGAAGACTTGAACGACTGGTTCGAGTGCATCGATCAAGTCGTCTGGCTGTATCAATTCGAGACTCCCGCTACTTGGCTTCGAATTGCATCGGAAAGCGACTTTCCATAAGTCAGCTCTATGAACGCGAGTTTGCTTTCGCTCTCATCCATTTCTGGGAATCGCTTTCGAATCGCATCGAAAGCCATCTGTCGCAGATGGCTGGACAGCACACATGTCTGCCGAATGCGATCGCGTCCAGACATGGCTCGCATAAGTGCCAACTGGACTTCTTCAGCCTCCGTCGATGTATCGATTGTGTTGTGCATAGAAGTCTCCCGACTAACGGCTGAACGTAATCTATCCCTTTGCGACCGGTTTTCAAGTAGAAACGACCATTTTGTGATAAGCCCTGCCAATCGGGACATTTTGTGATGGAGCACTAAGATTTCCGAACGTGAACTGTTGGTAATTCTATGCGAGGCCAGCGCATGACTCGTCTTTGCTGCGCACGTCGGATTTTGCGCCGCCTCATTTTGGAACCCCAGTTTTTCCCAAGGAATTTGTAGGTTGTTCGGTACCTGTCCTTTCCGCTGCAAAACCCTGGTTTTCCCAGGGTTTTTCGCATTTCAGGCCAATTGCTTTGGAGTTCTGTAGCGCCCATGCTGGCTCGGTGCATGGCGCCTACGGCGTTGTATTTCGCGTCGCGCACCCAAATTCGAGTCGTTTTTCGAGTCGCGCGAGTCGCCAAAACGCTGGGGATTTGCATCACACTCACTAGCGGAGATCGGGTTGGACAGAGGTGGTGGGACTCGAACTATTAAGCTAGTGTGCCTAAGCGAGAGGATGGCATGGTGTCCTGCCAACTTCCAATAATCGTTTGCGTAGGTGCAGCGTACAGGGTTTATGCTGATCCGCTTAAGAACGGTTCGCCGACCACATCATATCAGACGACTGCTTTAAAATATTCCAAGTATCGCCCGACTCGAGTAAACTGAAGCGAACTTACAAGGTGAAGAGTTCGAATCGCAAGTTCACATTAAGATTGCCATCATCGATCAAGGAGAAAACTTTGGAGAAATTTCTCACCTTTTGTACACAATGCGGAGATCGAGTCTTTCCCTATGAACCGAGTTCGGGGGAACCCCGCGGGGAAAAGTCGTATTGGTGCGCTCAGTGTCAGCAGCAATGGGCCGCGATGGATCCGACGCTTACGAGCGAGCAGTGCTCTACTTGCAAATGGCTGGTGCCGATCGCCCTCAGATACTGTGGATACTGCGGCAACGCCACAGGTGCTATCAAGCCCGATCAATCAGTACCTTCGCTGGTTGAGGGGAGGTCGTTGATCGATCGGATCACACGCGTCCTGAACGCGATTGGCGACCCGCCTGGTCGACGCGATCAGCCCCGCGCCGGAGACCTACAAGGTGCCTATGAATTTTGGTTCGACGGCGGGGCGGCCATCCAAGAAACCGGCTCAGGCCTGCAGTATGATTTCGACGACGGCACCACAGCCGTAGAGTCTACGAAGTTCGGCTTTGGCGTGAGCATCCGTTTTCCAGACGGATGTGAGGTCGCCGTCTCTGTAATCCGTGCAGCTCGGCCTGACGACGTAGTCTTGTAAAAGCCTGCGCGGGAAAGCGAGCCGCGACGATTCGGGCTTCGGTAAGGAAGCCCTGTCGCAATGAACCGTTGAGCAACGAACTAAGGGTGACTATGATCGCAACCTTACGATGATGTTGGTCGTCGACGGCAAGTAAAAAAAAGGGTCCGGGGTCAATTCGTGAATTGACCCCCGTCCCCTTTTTTCTTCCGGCTTATTCTGTCATTGATAAGGACTATCGATTCCTCGGGCGATTCAGCAATCTGGAAGTGCTTTGCTTACGAGATATCGACCTGGATAAGGTTCGTTTCGAGTTCCCGGTGCTACCAAAGTTGGTCGAGATATGTATTGATGATAATCGGGTGACACCCCGCGTTGGAATGGCTTCGCCAGCAGCCGCGATTAAAAACGGTAAAGCTATGGTCGGCGTTTTCTATCGATGAAAGCCGATGGCACGAGGTCCAGTCGGCGCTTCCGGTTATGACGATCCAAGATCGCCTTGGGGACGTTCATCCCTAGATTACCAAAAGCTCGTTTGCGGGGATAAGAAAATCGAAGGCCTGATCTTCTTCGATCGATGGCGCCAATTGGCCATCGTAAATCAGGACGGTTCGAATCGATTGATTCTTCGGCAGTTTAATCGCACCGATTTTGCGGTCGACTTCCTGAATGACTGAGGTGCTGATCTGGCTTTTGAATTTGATTTCACACAGATAAACGGATCGCTTGGTTTGGATCAGAAGATCGATCTGACATCCCTGCTGGCGCAGAGTTTTGCTCTGGCGATAAGGGCCGGCGTAAAGAACTGCATGGTGGGGAATCCGAAGTTGTTCAAAGACTGCACCCAGGTTCTCCATGACAAGATTCTCGAATTGAAGGCCTATGATGGTGTCCCACTGGTCGAGTTGTTCTAAGGCGGTTGACTTAAAACGACCTTTGATGATCTGGGCGCGATGGGGCTCGACGTACTTCAGATAGAAACGAAGGTAATTATCCGATAGACGGTAACGCAATTGACGCGATGAAGAGCTTTTGGAATTGGCGAGCCCCTCGGATAACCTTGGTGAAACATCTTTTGCAACAAAGCCAGCACTGACAAGTTCAAGGAGTGCTTGGCTGAGGCTGCCTCCCCGCTCTCGACCGACCTTCTGACTGATTTCATCGACTCCTTTGGAACCGTCAACCAAAGCGCGTACGATTTCACGATAAGTGGGAGCTCGGCGGTGGAAGATATCACTGAAGATGCTGTCGAACTCATTGAAGAGCATCCCACTGGGATGGAAGCAAAGCTGAGCGATATTTTGCTCAGCCGTTTTCTTGGGATCTAGTTCCTCCAGGTAACGAGGGACGCCACCTGTGACCGCTAAGAAACGAAGCTTTTCGGTGGTACTGATTCTCGCTGCAGATCTTCCCCAGAATTGCTGGCACTCGGATAATGCGAGAGGTGTCAAGTGGAACCGCCAAGAGCATCTACCGACGAACCCAGTGTTATTGAGAATGTTCTCTTCGATCCACGAAGATACCGATCCGCAAAGAACGACCACGGTTCGGTCCCGACGTGAAAACAAGCTATCCCATGCATTCTTGAGGTAGCCCGCGAAATCAGGTTCACCAATGCCCATCCATGAGATCTCATCGAACAAAATGACGACGGTTCCTCTAGAGGGTAGTTGACTTGCCAGAAGCTGAAAGGAGGTGACCAGTTATCCAAGGGCAATTGCGGTGCCTTGGACTGTTTCGAGAGTTGCTCGGAAAATGACGTCAACTGCTCTTTTTTGGTTAGACCCGGACGTGGTGGAAGGCCCGAGAATTCAAAGAAGGCGTTTGCCTGTTTGGCGCACTGCTGAATGAATCGACTCTTTCCGATCCGTCGTCGACCATGGCATGTCACTAGCGAACTGTTTTTCTTCGCAAGGAGTTCACGAAACTCCGCTTGCTCCCGCTCCCTGCCGATAAAGGTGTTCATGTCGATTCGGTGACTAAAAACAAGCTATTCGTTTTGGCACATTGTCGCCATCTTGTCGTTTTCGTGCCAGCAGTAAAAAATACAACTCTGGCACCAAAGCGACATTTCGTCAATAAGCTAAGACCAGTCACGGAAGTATCGCGTGCATTCCTCGACATCATTCGGATATTGCAGCCGTATTTCGAACCGCTTCACTAAACATTGTCTTGTGATGCCACACCAAAAAGCTGACGCAATCGGGTAAGGATGCCCGTTGCCGGGCACCCTCCCCACACCACCGATTCACTCACACCATCGCCTTCGCCACGCCGGCTGCCTTGGCAAAATCATCTTCGGTGACCAGCAGGTAGCTCTGCTGAGCGATCCGTGGTGAATTGCCAAGCCAAGAGCAGACCACGTGCAGTGGGAACTCGCGTTGCAGTTCCGTTTGCCGACTGGCTCGCATCGAGTGGAACAATCGTGGCCAACCTGACACGCCTGCACGTCGCTGGAGTCGCGTCATTTCGGTCCGTAGGTTCGAGTTCTTCCAACCCATTGCCGTGTTGGCAGCCGCTTGATTCTGCGGCGCGGCGACTACATATCCGTTCGAGAGCATGACTGACCACGCTCAGGGGATTTCCATTTCGAACTGCAATAATTGAGTTGGCTGGGGACTTGGTTCTACGCCAGCTCGGGCGCAACGCCATCTGCGGCCCAGGAATCGTCATGACCGAGCGATAGTCGATAGTAATCATTTCATCTGTTCATCCCAGTCGCATTCAAATGCCAATAAACGGAACACTAACCATCAAATAATCGAATGAACCACAGAAAAGGATAAAGCGTTCGCGTTAACAAATGGTAACTGCGATCGCTTTCCCTTACACTAAAAGTCCGTGTCTGGGTTTCTTACATCCAATCAAAACCTTCCCTTCCTGACTTTAGCGTTATGAGTGAGCGTAAAGACAAAAGCGAGATTTCCCCTCCCAGTTATCAGCCGGAGGATTTTGTTAGTGGCGCAGGTGAGACCTATGTTCCTGTTTCGGCAGATACCAATCGATCATCGGATTCTGCCAGACCCAATCCACTGTTAGATGGTCAAGTCTCCTCTGTGGAAGATCAAGCTTCTTTTAGTTTAGGGTTGCCGCCCGACTTTCGTGTGATTAAGCGTTTAGGACGCGGGGGAATGGGAGAGGTCTTTTTAGTGCGGCGTGATACTGGTTTCGGATACTTTGAGGACTTAGCTTTAAAAACTATCTTGCCAGAACACCTAGGTAATGCATCGGCGATCGAACGTTTCATCAAAGAAGTCGAAACCCTAAAGATTTTGCGCCATGAGTGCATCGTACCGCTTCGAGATTTTCGTAAGTACGAAAGCTACTATTACTTTTTAATGCAGTATATCGAGGGTATGACACTCAACCACTACGTCAGTCAACATGGTCCATTAAGTAAAGAAGAGTTGTTTCAGGTATTCGAACCTTTGGCCTCAGCATTGGATTATGCCCATCGAAAAGGTGTCATTCATCGAGACATCAAGCCTTCCAATATTATGTTGGGGCCAAAGCTAGAGCCTTACCTACTGGATTTTGGCATAGCTCGAAATGATGAGCATGGACAGACTCAGGTACGAAGAGTTGGGCCGGGGACTTGGGAGTATATGGCGCCCGAGCAATTCAATGACGAAGCTACAACACGCTCGGATGTCTATGGCTTTGGAGCAACGATTTATTATGGATTGGTGGGACGTTCTCCATTCGTGGCACATGGCCTTGGAAACTTAATTTTACAGAAACAGAAAGGCTGTCCAGAGATTGATCGGGGCGGAATGGCAGAAGAGCTACTCCAGGCTTTGCGAAATAGTATGCAAGCTGATCCAGCCAAGCGTCCCGCTACTTGTATGGAGTTGTTGTTGCAGATGCGGAGCAAGATCACGGCGGTGACTTCAGCCAAGCGTAAATCTTCCGGGCGCAAAAAAGGTAAGAATGACTCAGAAGCTAGCCAATCAACGACATCCAATCCCGCGGAACCGGCACATCAAGAAAAATCGAGTTCTGAGTCAGTTCGGAATCTATCACAAGGAACTTCCGTGGTATCGACAGTCGACATGATATCGGCGAGTCCTACGATTCCTGAGGCACCAAAGGCTGAGCAGCAATCATTAACGCCTTCCCCCGCTTCGTCTCCTCAATCAACCCAATCGACTTCTACCACTTCACCGAAGTTAACTAGAGCAGTAACGCCTGTCGTGCCTAATCGGCAGGAAGCCAAAAGTGGTTGGTTAGGATGGTTCGGGATTAAATCTCGAGATACATCTAACTCGAAATCGTTACCGAAGACGTTCACCAATGGTATTGGAATGCAGTTTCGCTTGATCCAACCTGGTACCTTTATCATGGGTTCACCAATTTCGGAACCTGGACACAAGGAGATCGAAGCTGCGCATCAAGTAACACTGTCTGATCCCTTTTACCTTAGCATTTATCCCGTGACTCAGGCCCAATATGAGCAGGTAATTAAGGAAAACCCGAGTCGCTTCAAGGGGGCAAATCATCCAGTAGACAATGTAACCCGGATGGAAGCTAGCTTTTTCCTGGCAATGCTTATGGGGAATGAGCGTGTTGAGAGATTTGAAACCGGGGAATCTGAACACAATTATCGGTTCCCCACAGAGGCGGAATGGGAGTACGCCTGCCGGGCGGGAACGAAGACGGCGTATAGTTTCGGAGACTCAGCATCCAAATTGGGGCAATACGCTTGGTATAAAGAGAATTCAGGCGGGACGACTCATCCGGTAGGACAGAAACGTCCCAATCCTTGGGGCTTTTATGATATGCATGGGAATGTGCGCGAGTGGGTTAATAGGCATTCAAATTACCCGCAAGACGAGATAGAGAATTCAGCGACTCCGAGCAAATACCGCATCGTTCGTGGTGGCGGTTGGGACGACAGCCACTCCGATTGCCGATCGGCAAACCGGATCCCGGTCAGCCTACACGAAACCGGGCTCGGCCCCGGCTATGGCTTCCGAGTGGCCTTTAGTCCATTTGAGACGGGAGATGCATCGTAGCAAAGGTAGCGCATTTTCGGCTTTACAATGGAAAAAGTTCTCATAGACAGTGACTACTTTTGTAGAGATGGAATGGTTGAGTGCAAGGGGAAAGAGTCCGAAGGGAGTCGTCGGGTGTGAAGCAGAAGCATCACCGCTTAGGTTTTAAGACGTAGGCAATCGCAGCGACTCGGAAATTGAGCAAAAACGAAAACGCCAATGTTATGATCTAATTCCAATGGATATAGCGGATCTGTCGATTGGAGAGCGACTACCTTGGGGTAGTCAGCAATGTATCGTTGTATAGAGTGTGTGGAAAAATTATTATCAAAAGTTGAGTAGCAGGTAGTATTCAGCATTTCTTTGTAGTGCTTTCAGTGCCGATTGGCTTCTAGATAAAGGGTTAAGATATATGTCCTGGGGATTTACGAGATATTTTCTAATTGTGGCTCTGTTTTTAATTGTCGTCGGGAAAGACTTGGCTCATGCCAATGATCCAGTTCGAGAAGCTGCAAATCGTTTGGCTGCAAGCATTAGAAAAACGGGGATTCAAAAAGTTACAGTCGTTCCAGTTATTTTTTTGGTAGATGTCCGATCACAGCAGTTGCAAGGAATCGCTTCGGCAAATTTCCAAAATGCTGCCTCAGAAAAAATAAGTGTATCGGTCTCGCCGGAGTCACTGCTTATTGCAGAGCAAATGGAGAGATATTTGGGGGAATCAAGTCGAGGAGATTTTCGTTTGATACCGAGCGTCGATTTGCTAGAGCGAATCGGCGAGGAAAAGGAGAGTATCGATGATCTGACGCCTCGGGGAGAGAAGCTTGCCAAATTGATCAATCCCGATGGCTATTTGGAGGGAATGATCGCTGGAACGGTGCGAAGATACTTTGATATCCAGGACGCAGGTGTTGATGAAATGAAGGAATTGGGAGCTGAGCGAAAGTCCATCGAATGGAACCTTATCGATTTGTCGGATAGGACAATCCGAGATACTCCTATCAGTGAAGGGGAGTATGTCTCGCTAGCAGAAGTTGTTTATCGTGGTCTAAGTGCGGAGTACTTTCGGTTTGAAAACGGAAAGCTCAAGTGTCTGCTTGAATACCGTAGTCGTGAGCGGACTATTGTGCCGCTCAAGCCTAGCGACCCGGAGGTGTTGTACAGCAAAGATAGTATTTTCGATTCGCGTGTACACCCGATTGTCAATTCTAATTGTCCATTCAAAGTTCAGTTTGAGCAGAATGGCAAAGTATTGCCAACGATCCATCCCGTCGATTTCCGAGGTGAAGCCATGCCTGTTGCATTAATCAATTTAGAGCCAGGGGAGGAGCCTGTCATAAGAGTTACCAATGGATCGAGCCGAAGTGTCATGGTGGCTGTATTTGTTGATGGCGTTAATATTCGTGGAAAAGTTCGTGAGTTACCCGACGAAAATTGTAAAGCTTGGTTTCTTGGCCCGAATGCAACAGGTGTTTTCGGGCATTGGTGGACTATTAGAGAAAGTACCGACATCAAGAAGGAGAGATTTGTCATTGAAGATTGGAGTCAAACTATTGCAGGAAAGTTAGGATTAAGTGAGAAGGCAGATGCTTCGAGAGGTTTCACTGTCATATTCTTTACTGAGGGTTGGCCTAACCGACAGGATCTTCGTTTTACGGATGGCACGGTTTGGCAGTATGCACGCTTGAACGATGATCAGTCAGGATTTTTGATGGAGGAGTACGAGACGGTGAAAGCCGGCGCCGCACCTGATGCTTTGGGGGTAGGAGCGAAATTACCTCAACCTGGCCGCCTAGATTTTGTTAAGGGGGTTAAGGTCGGCACTATTCTGGCAAGTATGCATGTCTCTTATTGTCCAAAATCAGATACAAAACGGATGTTGGACATGGAATTGAAATCGAATTTTTCAAAGAAATATGAGGGAGATTATTCCATCGTCGAAATCCCTCCAAGTCGCTAGTATCTTTCGTAAAATTCTAAATGCTGTTTATTTAGGATCTGCAGGAATTTTGATCCATCCGACATTTCCGATAACGTCCTAATTATTGCGCACATTTGAAAATCAGCCTTGGCTTTGGTATGGATTTGTTTGCAACAACCAACCCTCCAAAACCAAGGACTGACTATGTCAAGTGAGCAAGAAGATTCGATTAGACAAGAAATTCGGCAAACGATCAAGATTGACGGTGATGCGGTTCGCGGACACATCGACGAGGTGGTGCGCAGCGCGGTCGAGGAGACGTTGAATCAGATGCTGGAAACAGAGGCTGATGAACTGTGCCAGGCGAAGCGTTATGAGAGATCTGCGGATCGCTTGGATACGCGGGCTGGCTCCTATCGTCGCAAGCTGATGACGAAGGCAGGCGAAGTGGATTTAAAAGTTCCTCGTCTTCGTAGTTTGCCATTTGAGACACAGATTATCGAACGTTATCGTCGTCGCGAGTCCAGCGTCGAGGAAGCCTTGGTAGAGATGTACTTGGCTGGTGTTTCGGTGCGTCGAGTTGAGGTTGTCACGTAAGCTCTCTGGGGTACTCGAGTAAGTTCCAGTACGGTCAGTGAGTTGAACCAGAAGATCTATGAACGTATCGAGCAGTGGCGTATGCGTCCGCTTGAGGGCGAGCATCCTTATGTGATGCTTGATGGAATTTGGTTGAAGCGTAGCTGGGGCGGTGAAGTTAAGTCGATTGCCGTTCTTGTAGCCGTGGGAGTCCGTAGCGATGGACACCGTGAAATACTAGGAGTTGCTGAGGGCACTAAGGAAGATTCGGAGAGTTGGCGAACTTTTTTGAGGTACTTGAAATCGCGAGGTCTCAAGGGAGTACGGCTTATCACGAGTGATAAATGTGTTGGTTTAGTCGAGGCCCTAGGAGAATTTTTTCCGGAGGCATCCTGGCAGCGTTGCGTGGTTCATTTTTACCGTAACATATTAAAGGATGTGCCTCGAACGAGATCGAAAAGAGGTGGCGGCGATGCTAAAAGCGATCCATGCGCAGGAGGATCGCGTAGCAGCGATGGTAAAGGCTCAAGACGTAGAGGCTAAGCTAACCAGCTTACGCCTCTCCAGTGCAGCGAAAACACTTCGGATGGGTGTTCAGGAGACATTAAACTACATGTCGTATCCGCGAGAGCATTGGACGCGTCTGCGTAGCAATAACATGCTTGAAAGAATCATGAAGGAAATATGGCGACGTACGCGAGTGGTTGGCGCGTTTCCAGACGGCCACAGTACCTTGATGCTGGTAGCTGCGCGACTACGACACGTGAGTAGAAAAAAGTGGGGAACACTACGATACTTGGACACAGATCGGCTCTACGAGTCGCAAACCGTAGATGCTGACATGCTTGCCAATGAGGCAAGCTGAGACGACTTTTTAAGACAAAGGGGCCATGGCCGCTCTATCTTAAAAATAACCAAAGCCAATAATTGAAAAAAGAATGTGCGCAACTTGACGGACACTACCGCCAAAAATCGGGTCGATAATGTGATTGCCGTATCCTAAATCATCATGGGCTGGCTTCCCGCCACGGCACTCTTATGGTCGACCATCACGATCTGCTCTCTCACTATGCTGCTAGGTGGCTTGATCTACACGCTCGATGTCTTGTTCCTTTAAAACGGTCATCGCGCGTGGTACTTCCACCGAGTGTGGCATATCATGGTTATTTCGGCGAGCGCCCATCAGTACATTGACATCGAGCTGTCCGCCATCCTTCAATTCGATCGCTAAAAGTATCTCTCGGTTCGTCTCTTTGCAGTGCAATCTACTTATTTCATTGAATTAGGGGGAATTATCCGTTTTGGAGTCTTGAATCGGTTACGTTGGTTTAAGTCTCTTCCGACTCCACTCTATGATCGAGTACTCACGATGTCCATTAATAACAATCTTGATTCGAAGTTGTTTCAACAGGTCTACTCCAAACTCGCGATGCGTGGCATCCGACCACCTTGCAGCGCTTCTGTGGCATGCCGCGGGGGCGAAGTGACGTTAACCGGCACCATTTCACAAGCCCACCAATAAATGTCCGCCGCACGTGTTACACAGGGCGTCACCGGAGTCAAACAGGGCGCCATTCAGCTGTCCGTGAAAGCCTCAGAATGATGCTAAGGTTGGTCTCACGACACGAATCTGCATTGATCAGACCGGGTGGCACATCAGGTGGCTTAGCGATGGGCGTGGAGGTGAATCGGTAGCAAATTGGGGCGATGGTTGCTGGGGCACACGACTAATTTTTGCTTTTTGAAGCGTCGATCAGTCTGTGATCGTGTTCGACAAAAAATGTTGTCCAGTTTCGTTTCTGGCAACTGACGAGTGATTTTAATGAGATTCTGAAGGAGACTATGATGTCAACAGCCACTTGGCGGGTACTTAGTAATGTATGCTTCGTCGCAGGTTTTTTATCGGTAATTGCGTCTATCATGATTTGGTTTATGTCGAAAGAGCCAGACCTAGCCCACGGCGAGCGATTTGGGATTTTTGTTGGCCTCTGGGCTCCAACGTTCTTCGCACTATCCGATCGACTGATTAGGTATGCGACAGTTTGAAATGCAAAGGTATCAGCACGGCCTCCAGTGCATGGGCAAATGCGCGCCACCCACGCATCGCTTTGATAGCGATCGGCCTATTTAGGGAGGTGGGTGGCACGGGGGGCACTATACGCTTGAGATGAACTCGCAATTTCTCTAACCGCTTGTAGAAGTTTTTCTATGAGTCCGCTAGCTTCGGCAATTGATGGTGACTTCAAAACACTGCCTTGGCTAAAATCCAAAACCTCACTGGGGAGCGAGCGTCAACAAGTGGTAGGCACGTTTTGTCGCGAGGGACAGCACAACCCAGATCACGACGTTTTGCTAGTCGCGCAAGTCACCAAAATATTGGGGATTTACAAGCCCCCGTTCTGCGCTGATGGAAGTGGTAGGATTCGAACTCTCTGAGTGATGCTTTGAAACGCGAGGGCTGTGAGAATAGGTTGATTATCGGTGGTCATCGAGCGACGCAGTTTCGGGTACAATACTTTCTGAATGACCTGTTGTTCTCAACCCTTATTTCTACGAGGTTCCAAAATGAGACTCGTTCAATTGTCCTTCTATTTGATTGCACTGATGCTGTTTTTTGGTTCGGCATCCGCTCAAGAAGTATCGGTAACATCGGTAGCCCGACAACCGCTTGAAGCATCGGTCAAACGATTACGAGAGGCAATGCGTTTTTTAGGGGAACCGCTCTCGGAGTCTTACGAGCAGCGTTTTGCTGAACTGGAAAATCAGGTGAATGATGCCGAGGTCGTATTGGAAATCCAGAAGCTTCTTGATCCGCAGTGTCTTGCGGTTGTAAGCATCAACCCTGAGAGCCGAGTTAAGGTTGCTCAGGGTGCTCCAAATCCCACGCTGATTGAAAAAGGTTGGAGCACATTTTTGGTCAAGGTGATCAACGAGGCCGGGGTGACCTCGCCCTTGCGTTGCTCGAGTCCACAATCGCAGAGCATGGTACGTCAAAGCACTTCTGCGGCCGATCCACAAATGAAAATCACTCCGGCAGAATCAGCTCGACGTTGGCTCGATATTTCCATACCGGTTCAGGAGCCGATGCTCCCCAATCTCTCAGGACTCAAAGTAGAGTATCGAATCGTGCAGCTCTATAGTCGTGATTCCGGACCGCTTGAAGCAACCCTAGCATTTGATGTTGGACAGGGAACTCAGGATTTAGGGTTTCGCAGCGAGTTGCCGATACTTTTTAGATCCTTACCAAGTCAGGCCATTACGATTCAGGTTCGCGATCATGATGGCAAGAAGACGACCTGTGCACTGTTGATCCAGGACTCACGAGGGCGTGTTTACCCCAATCCCGCACGTCGCTTGGCTCCTGATTTTTTCTTTCACCCTCAGATCTATCGAGCCGACGGAGAAACCGTGGTCCTACCAGCAGGTAAGTACACTGTAACGGCCACGCGTGGGCCGGAATACTTGGAATCGAAATTTGATTTTGTCGTGCCAGAAAAAGAATCCGCTGAGACGATGCGAGTCGAACTCAAGAGATGGATACACATGGCGGATTTGGGTTGGTTCTCGGGCGACCATCATGTGCATGCGGCGGGCTGCGCGCACTATGAGAATCCAACTCAGGGAGTTTCTCCCGAGGATATGATGCGGCATATCCTGGGCGAAGACCTAAATGTTGGATGTGTTCTGAGCTGGGGACCATGCTGGTATCATCAGAAGCAGTTTTTTGATGGAAAGGTTTCCAAGCTTTCTAGTAGCAATTATCTGATGCGATATGATGTCGAAGTCAGTGGGTTTCCATCCTCGCATGCGGGGCATCTTTGCTTACTGAATCTTGTTGAAGATGATTATCCGAATACCAAAAAAATCGAGGAATGGCCGAGCTGGACAATTCCCGTCTTGAAATGGGGGAAGCAGCAAGGCGGAATTGTGGGCTACAGCCACAGCGGATGGGGGCTGGCGCTTCCAGACTATATGCCTGATGGTTCGCGAGGCCCGCTGCCTAATACTTGGGGTGGGAGCAAGCCGGGTCAGAGGGGCCGAGCTGCCGACAAACTTCCTGATTACGCTATGCCTCCCTTCGATGGGATTGGGGCTAATGAATACATCGTTGCTGCCCCCAATGACGCTTGCGATTTTATCTCTACCGTCGACACACCTGCTGTTTGGGAATTGAATATCTGGTACCACGTTCTCAATAGCGGCCTGAAAACCCGCATCAGTGGTGAAACCGATTTTCCCTGCATTTACGGAGAGCGTGTCGGACTGGGTCGTATCTATGTTCAGACCGATGCCAAGCAATCCGTTACTTATGACCAATGGGTGCAAGGACTAATCGATGGACGCAGCTATGTAGGGGATGGTGCGAGTCATATTCGGAGCTTTTCGGTCAATGAGTGTCAGCTGGGCCAAATCGATTCAAAACGCCGTGTTAGCGAACTGCATTTGAGTCAACCCGGAAAGGTTCAAGTGGCAAGTTCGGTTGCTGCTTGGTTGCCCTATGACCAGTCCGACCTGGGGCTTCAAATTAAAAATCGTAGGCTCGACGAGAAACCATATTGGCACATCGAGCGCAGTCGGATTGGAAAATCTCGCAAGGTACCAGTCGAGCTGGTCGTCAATGGGAAAGTGGCTGCCCAGCAGGAAATGGATGCCGATGGCAACTGGCAGGATCTACGCTGGGAAATCGACATTGACCGTTCAAGTTGGATTGCGATCAGGATATTCCCGTCGCTGCACACCAATCCCATATTTGTGCATGTCGATAATATGCCAATCTATCCAAGTAAGAAAAGCGCTCAGTGGTGCCGTGATGCCGTGGATGTATGTTGGGATAAAAAGCTTCCACAGATTCGTCCCGAGGAACGCGATGCTGCGAAGGCCGCTTACGACATAGCTCGCGAATACTACGATCGAGCGATCTCTCAAGCACAGGATTAACGACCGCTTTCCAAATAGCGGCTGGGCTCTCCCTAAAGTCATAGTGCGGCTTGGTTGAGTCAGCCACGAACTTAAACGCGGCTTAGCGTTCCACTTGCTCCACCAAAATTGTCGGTCTCAACGCCAAGACGTTGCAAGACGGTAACGAATAATTGGGATAGAGGTAGCTCTTCTACCTCTACTTTCCCTTGCCAACCTGCATCGGTGTCAATTCCCGCACCGGCTTGATTGTCCTCATTCCCCTTCCCGAATTTCAGATAACGACCGTTGGTGAACCCCATATTCTTACCCCCTGCCGAGATGATCGGGTAATTTCTCGAGAGATGAAAGCTGCTCGAAGCTGAGCCGTGCATCGCAAAGGTATTATCGAGCATATTACCCTGGCCGCTTGGCTCCAGCGTCTCCTTAAGTCTTTGAACGAATTTTGAAAACTCTTCGGCTTGATAACGGTTATAGGTACCTAGGTTTTTCCATCCATCAGGTTGTTTAACAGCATGGGTTAGCCCGTGAGCAGGCCCCAAGCCTACCGCCAACGATAAAAGATCATGTGGCCCCTCACCATTCTCGCGACCTAACTGAAACGTTGCTACACGAGTCGAATCGCTAAGGAACGCCAAATAGATAAGTTCGTACATGGTTTGAAAATACAATCGCGCTTCTCTAGGTTCGGCGTCGAGCGTTAGAAATTTCGTGTCCACGGTTGGAAAAGGAGTGTCGATCCATTTCTGAGCTTTGGTCAGCTTTACCTCTGTATCTCTGACCGCATCCAAATACTGCTGTAGCGTTTGCTGATCATTGCTTGACAGTTCCCTTCCAAGGGCTCGAGTACTGGCGATAAGCATATCCAAAGCACTTTTACTTCGAGCTAGTCTAGCCGCAGCTTCTTTGCTAGTAGTAACAAAGAGCATGTCGAAAATCTCTTTCGGTTTGTTCATCGCAGGAATAGGTCGTCCCTCAATGTTGAACGATTGAGTTTGGGCACCTCGCGGCCCCCCCACTCCGCCATTGGTAGACATCACTAGCGATGCATGCCTAGTAAGCTCGCCGATGTGCATCGCGTAAACCTGGTCGACCGACACAGAGTTTTTATAAGGGCCATTTCCACCGATGACTGCGCCGGTCAAATATTGATCCGCGTTCGAGTGACCGTGTACATTTCTTGCTCCCGGATGCGACAGCCCGGAGTAAATGGTGATGTCGTTGCGCAATGGTTCAAGAACGTCGAGTACTTTGGTCAGCTCGAAATCCCGCTCACCTCCGCGAGGAAACCAACTCCAATCCTTCCAAGCTGGATCGGATTTCAGAGGCAATCCAACTCCATCGGGATGGTAGACGCTTACAAATCGACGAGGCGCAGCATTTGAAGCCTTATCTTCGGCAGCGAAAGTTTCTAGCCAAGGGAGAGAAAGTGCT